>JBMFNP010000012.1:0-35232 GCA_049970095.1 Thermoplasmata archaeon
AAAAAGGGAAACAACTATTCGCCGAGCAACAAGTGAGAAAGAGAAGAAAACGCGTCGCTGTGATAGAATCATTTGTCGGGTTTACAAATTATTGGATCAAGGAGGTGTTAAGTTGACACTCTCCGTGTTTGTGTTGGTAATAGTTATATATTACAATAATAATCTCCTATACGGTGGTATATTATGAAGAGTTTGACTACCAGAAAGAGTTTCATATGTGCAACCAGTAATACGCATGCAAAAATTGAAGGAAGAAAACCAGAAAGAAAAAATGTTGTTGCATTGGTGTGCTGTCTGGCCTTTGGTGTTTTTCTTGTAATGAGTGCTGTGAATGCTTTCCACCACACGGAGAGCACCTTTAGAAGTTACGGAAATTTCAAGCCACTTACCACATACCACAACATCAGCGTGGACGCAAATCTGAGTGAATGGGCATCTGATGAAAATCTAAGCGGAAGGGACAATGCAAACTGGTATTTTACATGGAATGAAACAAACCTTTTTGTGGGGCTTTCCAGAGGAGAAACTTTTCATGGGGCTGCAGATAACTATGATGTTATCTGGGTATATATGGATACAGAGGTGGGGGGAACGAATAATTCAGTTGACTGGAATGGACGGCATGTGCTTCCGTTCAGTGCGGACTGGTGCTTTGTGTTCAAACCTACTCCTTATGGCAATGATTCATACTACTGGAACCTGCGGCACTGGAACGGTTCAGACTGGCAAATTGATATGAATTATACTGGCACGAATTCTACTGGTGCGGTAGGATGGCCAGCATGGCACTGGGACAATGGAATTGCGGAATTTGCAATTCCCTTTCAGGATATTAACATAACAAATGCATCTTCAATTAAGGTAGTGTTTTATCTGACAAATGGAGCAGATAACTGGCTTTTCGGTGCCACGCCCACACAGAATCCCACTGGCGGAAGCCCTCAGACGCTCATCGCTTTCTGGAATTACACAAGCCTGCAGAATGGAACAGTACCTAATAACCCCAACAATGTTGTCACTGAGAATACTTTGTTTCTTGGACTGGTTCCCGTAGTTATGGCTGTCCTTCTTGGGAGAAGACGGTGTGGACGGTGCTGAGCGAGAGAGATAGATTCAAGGATATTGAAAATGCTGTGCTTGAAAAAATTCGCCCAGATGCAAGAGCAAGAGAAAAAATTGTGAGTACAATTAATGTGCTTACAAAAAAGCTGAAAGAGGCGATCGCAAAACATAAGTCAGGTGCGGAAGTCATTCTTGTGGGCTCGTGTGCAAGAGATACATTTATGAAAGACAGTAAGGACATTGATCTCTTTATCCTTTTCCCAGAAAATCTTCCCAGGGAGAAACTGGAAAATGAAGGAATAAAACTGGGAATGGAAGTGCTCAATGGAGAACTGAGGTATGCAGAACATCCATATGTTCATGGCTATTACAATGGCTTTGAAGTGGATATTGTCCCCTGTTATAAGGTAAAGGACCCAAGCAAGAAATTGAGCGCAGTTGATAGAACGCCTTTCCATAACCAGTATGTTACCCAGCATCTGAAAGAAGAACAAAAAGACCAGGTCAGGTTACTTAAACAATTTTTAAAGGGAATTGGAATCTACGGAGCGGAAGCATCGGTCCAGGGATTTTCAGGTTATCTATGCGAGCTCCTCATAATCAAGTATGGTTCATTCCACCGCCTTCTTGAAAATGCAACCACCTGGCGTGCAAATATCCACATGTGGCTTGAAAAAGAGCCTGTAAAAAAATTCCCAGAACCTCTGGTGTTCATAGACCCCGTGGACATAAACAGAAATGTGGCATCAGCAGTCTCCCTTGACTCACTTTCTATCTTTATAGTGAGTGCAAAGCGGTATCTTGAGAATCCAGATATAAAATTTTTCTTTCCAGAGAATAAGGATGTCCCGGTAAGAGAGGCAAGAAAGTTCATTAGAAATTACCTCGGGGAGACAGGCACTGCAATAATCATTGTAACCGCACCCCATCCTGGAAAGGTAGAGGACATCGTGTTTCCACAGCTCAAGAAGATGGAACGCGTTATTGTCCAGAATTTGAGTATGGCGGGTTTTCGTGTGCTTCGCTCTTCTTCGTTTTCTTCAGATGCGAGGAAAAAACTGGTTGTTGTGCTGGAGATTGAATCTCTTACAATCCCTGCACTTTACCTGCACTCGGGCCCATATGTCTGGCTTAACAATGCTAGGGAGTTTCTTGCAAAATATGCAGAGGGAAAGAATGTGATTGTGCCACCATATATATCAGGGGGACGCTGGGTTGTAGGTCTGAAAAAAACTGAAACCCATGCAATAGAGTATCTCAAAAACAGAGTTGCCACCTGGAATCTTGGAAAAGATATTTCTAACATGGGCATTGAAGTGCAGGGGCTGGAAGGTGTGAGCACTAAAGAGGAGGCAAACTTTATTTTGAAGTTTCTGAAACCACCACTTCCTGGTAGCTGATAGAATTCTCTCACTGAAACGCCCGGGGTTTGTTCAAGACTTTATACCTTTTATCAGATAAATTAATATCTATCTTCTACATAAGGGAAGAATGGGGGTGTCAAAATGGCACTTGAAAAAATCACGATAGAAAAGGCAAAGGAACTTGCGAATGCAGCAAATGTGAAACCCGCGAAGGTGAAAGGTACCGAGATTCTCAGATTTGCAAAATCTGCAAGCGAAAATATTGAGCTGATATCCTGGGAGGAATTTGAGCAAATTCTTGCAAAGAATAAACTGGCCGTGTATGCGAGCGGTTCCTGGATGAAAATAATGCGTGAAAAGTAATCCTGGCTCTTATTTTCTATTTCCTTTATGTGCTCCTTGGTGCTATCATGCCCTCAAACCAGAGCGTGAACCTGGAAACAAATTTCACGAAGGTGTGTGCCAGACAAACAAAGACCAAACAAGAAAAAAAATATGAAGAAAGGGTGAAGGAAAATATTCTGAGGATTTTCCAGACAAATCCAGCAAAGTAATCTATTCTGGGCTCATCCCAAATGGCAATAATGAAACACGACAATGCAGAAGAATTTCTTATGAGTTTTGTGCATCGTGAGTATGAGAACCTAGAGCTATGGGCAGATGTGGGAAGAGTGCTTGTTTGGGGCATTTTATTTAATGTATTACTCATTACCATATGTCTTCAGGTAACGCTAATAAGATGATATGCGGATTCAATTTCTAAATTAGAGAAAGACCCAACCAAGGAGAATTTTTACAAACTCTTCAAAGAAGTATATGAGGAACAATTTGACTACACTCGCTGGTTTTTCATTCTCTGGTGGGTGTCAATTGCCCCTCTAAGCCTGATATATGTGGCGTGTTTTCATGCTTACTCCGATAATTATGGGGTTCCCATTAGGAATACTTTTTTTCTGGGTAGGCATATCAAAATTTAGTCTATGGTATACTATTTACGGAATAGTCCTTTTTTCCCTTGCAATCCTTGGAATGTTTGGATTATATCAGATTATAAAACGGTCCTCAAAGCAAGGTGGGTAATTCTATTATGTGTCATAAAGAAATGCCCCATGAAATCTTTATTTCTCTGTTAGGACTTTGGCATCCTGCCAGATATAGGAGAATAACAAATTTTTATGACCCCGCTCAAAAATTGTCTTAGAAAAACCCAAATACCCTCCATGTTTCTGTAAATTTTGTGTAAATATGTGTTCTTCCACAAACAGCCAGAAAAAGAAAAAGGCAGCATACCTTTCTGTTACCTCAAACGCATTTCTTACAGTTTTTAAGTTGATTGTGGGAATAATCACTGGTTCCATCAGTATAATTTCAGAATCGCTCCACTCCCTCAACGACCTTATTGCAGCACTGATTGCTGCATATGCAGTCAAAGCGTCAGCAAAGCCCCCTGATGAAGAACATAAATATGGTCACGGAAAGATAGAAAACATTTCTGCAATGCTGGAGGCATCACTGATCATATTTGCGGCGGTTTTCATAATTCACGAGGCGATAGACAGGATAGTCACGCCAAAAACTGTTGAAATAATGGAACTTGGAATTGGTGTGATGCTTGTTTCTGTGCTGGTTAATGTTGTAGTCTCTGTGCATCTGAAAAAAACTGCAAGAACCACAGATTCCGCAGCCCTAGAAGCAGATGCAGCCCATCTAAACACCGATGTTTATACCTCACTCGGAGTTTTTCTGGGTCTGGTGGCAATGAAAATTACCGGGCAGATGCTCATAGACCCTCTAATCGCTATCTTTGTGGCAATTTATATCATAAAAATCGGTATTGAATTGATAATTAAATCTGCGAGAGAATTGATGGACACGAAAATATGCCCAGAGGATGAAAGGAAGGTGAAGCGCATCATAGATCTGCATAAGGACAGTTTTGTGGAAGTGCATGCTTTCCGCTCAAGGAAATCAGGGAGTGACAGATACCTTGACATGCATATCGTTATGGCAAAAGACACCTCCATAGAAAAGGCACATGGAATTGCAGACCACATAGAAAAGGAAATTGCAGAAAAGATGCCAGGCACGCATGCGATAGTCCACCTTGAACCCTGCGACGGAAAATGTACCGCATGCAAAATCAAGGAGAAATGTAGAAAATCGTAATTTCTATATAACCCTCATATATACTTGAAAATAACTTCACCATGCAGGTGTGATCTAGTCTGGCTAGGATATTAGCCCTCCAAGCTAATTGCCCGGGTTCAAATCCCGGCACCTGCACTCAGTGCTTCCATCACAATACCAGGGTCAAATCTCTGTTTCTGGCGTGTACTCACTTCCTCAAGATAGAATTTCACTGCATATTTCAGATTTTTGTCCCCAACCTCTATCTCTAACTTCTCATCCTTGAAATATTCTAACATGCTCATTGCACATGCAAGCTTTATTGCACGGGACTGCAACCTAGGAGAGAAATTAATACTCTCTATGTGTTCCAGAATTGCAGCATTTACATTTTTAAAGACCTCGTAGATCTTTTTGCTAAGTTTTACTGGCTTGTAGGGGAATTTTGAAACAACAAGGGGGTGTTTTGTTTGTATCGCGTACACGAGCGTGAGATGGTCGCGAATTTTTTCCGCAAGTGAAAAGTCCATTTCTCCGAGTTCAAGGCGGGCATTGCTGTTTTCAATCTCAAGAAATCTTTCCTTTGTCATCAGATGTAACCTGCAGAGCATTCGGTCCTCAATTGCTGCAAAGTTGGGGTCTCCAATTGTGACTTCATAGCCAAATCCCTCACTTCTTGTATTGTAGTTTACCGCAAAAAATGAAGAGAAGCGGTAGGGACCAATTGTGCCAATTGTGGATTCGTATTTTACTTCTCGTTGCTCCATCACAAGTTTCAGGGGCTCCACCATCCCTTTGTACTTGAACCAATCATTGAACTCTGGCACTATGAAATTGAATTTTCTACCTGCATATGCCTCACCAATTCTTATGAACTGTGCAGGGGTCATTCCGCCACAGTACCTGTTCTTACCAGGAAGTCCGTGTGGAGGTACTCCCATACGCTGGTTTCCCCTTATCATGTCATCTATTGTGAAAGTCTTGCCTGTACCTGGTGGGCCAAAAAATGAAATACTAAAGCCAGTATGTCCTGTTATTTTTCCATTTGGCGACTGGATTTCTGAATCTGCAAGTGCGTACTGGTGAACGATGCTGAGCAGTGGATCAAAGTAAATAATTTCACCAAAAAGGCTCTTTAGATATTCTGCAAGCTTATCTGTGCTGAAATGCTTCCCAAACTCCATGACTTCATCAATTCTCTCAACCAGAACATCATGAAGATATTTTTCAAATTCTGCGTCCATTTTCTCTATTTCTACAAGTTCTTCCCTTGCTGTAGGATTGATTGTATGCATCTTTTCAGTTTCAAGTTTTTCAAATTTTGTGATTTCACCCTCTAAGACTTCTGGCTCTACTATATAAAGAGAATTATCTCCAAGTTTCTTCAATATTCCCCTCTTCAAAAGCTGGTTTATAAATGGTTCTGGATTTACAAAAATTCCGTTTCTGGTGAGCAAATCTCTAACCTCATTTACATTGAATCCCAGTCTTGCTTTCTCAACCACTTTGCTTTTGCTATATTTTGTACTCAAATTCTTTTTCCATTCCTCTGTCTTTTTTATTGCCATCGCATTACATTCTAGAATGGAGAGCAACACCTCTTTGCCGTATTCCCTCTCAAGCAAATCCTCTAACATAGGTATCATCAAGGAACAGGGATATTTTTGCTTTTCTGCTAACGGGGAACCTTAACTTTGGTTGATGAGATTTATCTAATAATCTCAGCCAGGAAACCGAGAGCCTGCCAGATAGTAATGGTAAGACATAGGTCCAAAATTTTGAATTTTCAAACAAAACTTATGTCCTTCATGACACCATGGATGAAGGATTGCCCACCTCAAAAATCAGCAGAAGTAAAAGCATCTGGTAGCAAATCACTGATTTTTTTTACAATTACCTTTTCCCCTCGGCGAAACACTACATCTATGTTTTCACCAAATTCCCTGATAAACTGTCTGCAGGCACCACATGGTGATGCATTTCCATTTTCAGCAACTACTGCAATTGCTAGAATTTCTTTTGCACCTTCACTTACTGCTTTTGTAAGCGCCACACGCTCTGCACATAAACTCAGTCCGTATGAGGCATTTTCTACATTACAGCCAGTAAAAATCCTACCACCTTCTGTAAGCACCGCTGCACCCACCCTGAATTTTGAGTAAGGGGCATATGCCATAAAACTAGCGTGTCTGGCAAACTCTATCATCTGCATGTAATCTTTTCTCATAGGCAATCAAAAAGGTTAAGTATTAAATAAACTTTTCAATTAAGCCAAAATCAAAAGATGGTGGGAAAATGGGTATAAAGACATATGTGGAGCAACTTGATGAAAAAATCCCAGCGGGCATACCAGAAAAACACATTGTGCTTATCGCAGGCACTCCAGGTACAATGAAATCCACTCTAGTATTCTGCATTTTATACTGGCACGCAAAAGAAAAAAATGAGAAATCCGTGTATATTTCACTGGAGCAGAGCAGGGAGAGCTTGTTATTTCAATGGAACAATCTGGGTTTAAGGTATGATGATGTGAAGAACTATGTGTATATATTGGACATAGGGTACATACGGAAAATGCTTGAAAAGGACTGCACAGAAATTAACTGGTTTGAGGGAATTGTGGCTTCTGTGAAAAACTTTGTGGAAAATGAAAAATGCAAAATTGTTTGCATTGACTCAATGGATGCAATTTACGCAATGTCAGATATACAGAATCCGAGATGTTTCCTTTTTCATTTCTTCAGTAAGTTAAGAGAGATGGGAGCAACTACATTTTTAATCAGTGAAATGGATCCTGACTCAAAGAAATTTGGAAAATATGGAGTGGAGGACTTTCTTGCTGACGGGGTGATTCACATATCGCTTGAGAGAACAGGTAGAGTTGTGGGAAGATATATCAGTGTGGTAAAAATGCGGGGTGTAAAGCATCCTTCAGATTATTTCCCCCTGGTGTTTGAGAACGGCAAATTCATGATCGTCTCAAAGTGATGCTACACCACACTTACACTCTGAATATCAAAATACCTGTTAATTATGTCCCTGAAAACCTTCAGATTTCTCCCTTCCTTGCCAATGGCTTTTCCCTTCATTTCTGGCTTTACTTTAACTGACGCATGTTTAATGTTCCCGCGCATTTCTACTTCCACACTTTCTACACCATAATGATAGAAAACATTTTTTACAAATATAAGGGGATCTTCATTATACTCAATAATCTGGATGTTTTTCTTTACTATTTCTTTCAATTTCATCACATGCTCCCCTTTTTTTCCCACAGCCTTCAGAATCTCTCCCTTTTCAATTATGAAAATCAATCTGTCTTCAAGCACAATGCAGTCCTTTACTCTTGCATGTGTAATGTGTTCAAAGAGAGAGAGGTATCTGAGGGAATCCGAGTCATATGAGATTTCTGGCATATCTATACCTTTTCATTCATTATGTTAGAGTTTCCTGGGTCTATGATCCCGAGCACACTCACACCAAATTTTTTTCCACAAACTCTCCCGAGTTCTATTGCTGTGCCCTCAAAATGCAGTACTGGGACACCATCGAAAACATTTTTTTCGAGCAGTTCCCTGTTCTTGCAATGTCTGGCTACCACAAGAAGTTTGACCTTCTTTTCTTTCACTTCTTTCATGGCTCTGTCGTGTCCAAACACAACTTTTCCTGTCTGCACCGCTATTCTTAAAGAGTTTTCTATGCTCATACATCATGCCTCCTTCCTTTTTTCCTTCTTTTCTTTGCTTTTCGTAACAGGTGGCTTGTAAACCAGACGCACTGCACCTGTACCAAGCGTCACAGGCTGTCCCACAATAATGTTCTCCGCCACCCCATTCAGTGGGTCTTCATCGCCTGTAAGCCCTGCTCTGAGCAGGTGCGTGGAAGTGATTTCAAATGCGGCTCTCGCAAGCACCGAAGATTTTCTTCCAGACACTCCGTGTCTTCCAATTGCCCGCACTTCTCCATCATTGGTCATTATATCTGCAACCAGCATGAGATGGCGGATATCTACATTCAAACCCTGTTCATCCAGTGTTTTGGAAGTTTCACGGATAATTGCAGTTCTTGCTGCTTCAATTCCGAGCACATCGTAAATTTCAAGCACATCGTTTGTTATAGTTCTGGTTGTGTCAACCTCTGGCACCCCATTAAAAATCTCTCTCAAATTTGTGCCCTCTGTATAAATCACATATTCGTCCGTATCTGGATCCTTCTTGATAAGTGCGCGGGTGATCCCATCAATACCCCCAAGCTTCAAATTTTTGACCTGTTCATTCAGCACCATCAATCTTCTGTATGGGGTTTTCAGTTCCTCGCTCATATGCAAAGAAACCACAATAGAATTACCCTCCATATGCACATCACAGTCACTAAATCTATCCAGTTCCTTCATGATCTTCTCTATACTTATACCTTTCTTCTCCATCTTCTCCTTGTTTGGGGTTATCAGAAGTTTCATGTTTGTCATGTCTGTTGCAATATCGCACACATCAATCAGAGTTGTGGTCTCAATTTTGGCAGCAATGGATTTTACCTTCTCAATGTCTGTTGCATATTCTTTTTTCAGATAGATTGTCATCACAGGAGTGCTTGGCGTCCTTCTTGCATCTAATATTTCAATCAATCTTGGCAATCCCAGTGTGACATTCATCTCTGCCACACCTGCATAGTGGAAAGTTCTGAGCGTCATCTGGGTGCCTGGTTCTCCGATTGACTGGGCAGCTACAATGCCCACGGACTCGTGGGGATCTATCTGACGAACATCAAATTGCTCATATGTTCTTTTCACAAGTGCGGATATAAATTTATCTCCTTTCAATTTTGATTGATCTACAACTTTGGCAATATCTTGTATAACCTTTACTGGCAGAGCAAAACCAAAATCCTTCTCAAATTTCTGTGCAATTTTCGACACTCTGTTTTCTGTTTCCGTAAGTTTTGGCATCTTTTCCACAACTTTTCCCTTCACGCTCTCCTTTTTTGCCCTTGCTCTTTTTATCGGCATTTAATCACCCTCCCTTTCACCTTCCTCCTCAAACTCTTCAAATTCCTCTTCCCCCTCCTCTTCCTCAATTTCCATCTCTTCTTCAGCAAACAGAATGTCTCTGTCCACCTCACCGTATTTTAAGAGATCCACTTCTGCTTCACTTAACTCCTCAAGCACTTCCTTCTCTTTTCCGCCCATCAAGTCCATGAGAAGATCTACAGCATCTATTGCGTTCCCCTGGACACTTCTTGCAGGGTCTATTCCATCCTCGCCATATCTGAACTGGATAATTGTTCCAGCTGTGTTTCTAACTGTTCTGTCCTCCATAACTTTCAGGTCTTCAAGCGCATTAATCAGTCTTCTCTGCATATAACCAGACCTTGAAGTCCTTACAGCAGTGTCCACCAGGGATTCCCTACCACCCATACTGTGGAAGAAGTACTCAGTAGGTTTCAACCCAGATTTGTAAGAAGATTCCACGAATCCTCTTGCCTCAGCACCAAGGTCTCCTTTCTTGAAATGAGGGAGCGTACGCATGTAATAACCCCTGAACAATCTCTCCCCTCTGACTGCCTGCTGTCCAAGGGCAGCACACATCTGTGTGAGGTTAAGCATGTTTCCCCTTGCACCACTTTTTGCCATAAGCACTGCTGAATTACCGAGCCCGAGGTATTTGCCTGCAACTTTACCTGCCTCATCCCTTGCCTTACCCAGAACCTTCATGACCTCTACCTCAAGGGTTTCTTCAAGAGAGCGCCCTGGAAGCAACTCAAGTGTCCCATTCCTGTATTTTTCAACAAGTACCTCTACCTCTTTCTTTCCATCTTCCAGAATTCTCTGAATTTCCATTTTTGCCTCCTGGGGAATATCCTCATCAGAAATTCCGGTGGTAAACCCACGAAGTGTAATCACGCCTATTGCCAACCTTGTCACTTTTTCAAGAAATTCCTTTGCAGCCAGTGTTCCGTAATCTCTCGCAATTTTATCAAGAATCTTTCCCTTTCCGACTGCAATACCCTTGCCGTCAATCACCCCACTCACCAGTTTTCCATTCTTTATTTTCACATACGCATCAATTTCGCATTTTTCCTTCTTGCATTCGTCGCATTTCTGGCATATTGACGCCTTAAATGTCATGCTTAGTGTTTTTGGAAGCACGACACTGAATAAACTCTTTCCATACCATATTTTCTTTTCTCCTTTCACATCTGGTTCAGGTATTTTTATTTCTGGCATTCTCATGAAGATATAGTTCACATCTTCCATTGAAAACTGTGGATTTTTATAGGTGAGCAAAAATGCACCGGTTATATGGTCATGAATGGGACCAATGATGGGTGCCCCGAACCTGGGTGAGAGAATATGCTCATGCGTGCGCATCAGAATTTTTGCTTCAGCCCTTGCTTCCTCGCTCTGGAGAACATGCAAGTTCATCTCATCTCCATCAAAGTCCGCATTGTATGGAGGGCAAAGAGCGAGGTTGAATCTGAAGGTTTTGTGTGGCATCACTCTTACTTCATGGCAGAGCATTGACATTCTGTGTAGAGAGGGCTGGCGGTTAAAAAGACAGATATCTCCATCCATTAACTGGCGTTCTACTATCCACCCTGGTCCAACCTGTTCAAGCAAGTTGTTCCTGTTTTTCTCTGTGATTTTTATCCTTCTTCCATCTGGGGAAATCACATAGTTTGCACCTGGCACATATTTTCCATCAACATTTGGCGGACTTGGACCTCTCATTATAAATTCTTTTGCAGTATCTACATTAAAAGGAGTGACATACAGAGGCACTGTCAGCTCCCTTGCTGCTTCCTCCGGCACACCTACCTCTGTAATCCCGAGATTCGGGTCCGGTGAGATAACAGTTCTGGCAGAGAAATTCACACGCTTCCCAGAGAGGTTTGAGCGAAACCTTCCTTCTTTACCTTTCAATCTCTGCACAAGGGTTTTGAGGGGGCGACCAGAACGATGCCTTGCTGGTGGAATTCCTGAGGTCTGATTATCAAAGTAGGTGATCACATGATACTGAAGCAATTCCCAGAGGTCCTCAACAATGAGCTGGGGTGCTCCGATGTCCCTGTTTTCCCTTAATCTCTGGTTAATTCTTAGCACATCTACAAGTTTATGTGTCAGATCATCTTCAGAACGGTCACCTGACTCAAGGGTTATGGAAGGACGCACTGTTACAGGAGGCACTGGTAGTGCTGTGAGCACAAGCCATTCCGGTCTTGCGGTTTCTGGGTTCATTCCAAGGATTTCAAGGTCCTCATTTGGAATTCGCTCCAGTCTGTCCCTTATATCCTTCGGTGTGATTTTAATACCATTCTCCCTGAATGTCGCAGGTTTATCAAGGGTGATTTTCTTCTGTTCAGTTTTACAGTGTGGACATATCTGTCTTGGCTCCATCCTGAGATTTTTGAGAAGATGGAGGATATCAATATGCTCACTGAATGCCTCATGCTTTTTCTTTTCTTCTGCCAGAATTTTTATTTCATCCTCTGATAGCAGAATTCTTCCGCAGTTTGCACAGGTCATCTGTAAAAATTTCTTTATTTCCTTCACATACCCTATGTGAATTACTGGCATTGCTAAATCAATGTGTCCAAAGTGTCCGGGGCATTCATCAACCCTTCCATTGCAGGTCTTGCAGCGCAGTCCTGGCTCAATCACACCCATTCTTGTGTCCATTAGCCCTCTATCTATCGGAAAACCATCGTCATCATATGTATCTGCAGAAATCACTTTTACTGCACTCATTCTTCTTATCTCATCAGGAGAGAGAAGTGCGAATTTGATATTCCCAATCCTTTTTGAGACACCAGCCCTTTGCATGTTTTCACCCCATGTCCTCCAACTGGAGCCGCATCACGACACCCAGCGAAAGAAGTTCATTCGCCATCAATTTGAAAGAATAACTCATTTGAACTGGATAAATTGTGGTGGTATTGCCACAAACAGGGCATCTTAGAATATTTGTCTTCATATCTTTTAGGGCAATGTGTCCGCATTTTGGATTTCCACAAACATACTGGACAGTGCCATCTGATTCATCCAGTAATCTATCCTTGATCACCATTGCGGTCCCGTGCCCGATAAGGGTGTCTCTTTCCATCTCTCCAAACCTCAGACCACCCTGTCTGCTCCTCCCCTCAGTTGGCTGCCTTGTAAGAATTTGGACAGGTCCTCTGGAACGCATGTGCAGTTTCCCTGCGACCATGTGGTGGAGCTTCTGGTAGTAGATTACACCCATAAATATATCTGCCTCTATCTTCTTCCCTGTCAATCCATCATAAAGCACCTCCCTCCCTGTGTGTTTGAAACCAGCAGCAACGAGCGCCTCTCTCAGTGCCTCTTCTTTCTCGCCACTAAATGCAGTACCATCTACGAACCTGCCTTCCATGCTTCCTACTTTACCTCCAATCATTTCCAGCACATGCGCAACTGTCATTCTTGATGGAATTGCATGCGGGTTGATTATTAAGTCAGGGGTGATACCCTCTGCAGTGAAAGGCATGTTCTCCTGCGGGTAGATCAGTCCAACAACCCCTTTCTGTCCATGTCTTGAGGCAAACTTATCTCCCAGCTCTGGAATTCTCTCGTCCCTTACTTTCACCTTCACGAGCCGTGTTGCATTTTCTGAGAGCGTGAGAAATACTGTATCTACCCACCCTTGTTCCCCGCCTCTTACCGTAACTGAAGTTTCCCTTCTTTTCTGGGGTGTAAGAAGTTCCGCTTCTTCCTCAAGGAATCTCGGGGGTGAGGTCTTGCCAACAAGGATATCCCCTTCTTTAACTGCACATTCAGGGAAAATCAACCCGTCTTCGCTGAGATTTGCATATGCTTCATCTGGGCGCGCACCCACAACTTCTGAACCCGGGCATTCAAATTTATCTTCTTGCCCACCAGGATATTTTCGCTCCTCTGTTCTGTATGTTCGGAAGAAAGTGCTTCTTCCCAGACCTCTGTCAACTGATGCCTTGTTGAGAATTATTGCATCTTCAATATTGTAACCCTCTCTGCTAAGTATAGCTACCACAAAATTCTGGCCTGCTGGTCTCTTGTCAAAATTCACATACTTGAGAACCTCTGTGTGTACAAGTGGTATTTGTGGATAGTGGAGGAGGTGCCCCCTTGTATCGGGTCTTGAGCGATAATTTGCCGCATTCAGTCCTAAACTCTGTTTAGCCATGGCAGAACCCATTGTGATTCTTGGGGTGGAGTTATGTTCGGGATAGGGGATAAGCCCCGCACAGATGCCCAGGATACAGAGAGGATCTATTTCAAGGTGTGTGTGTTCTTTCGTAAGCAATGAAGGGACTGTGAATTCTCCATTGCAATTATTACATTTTAACTTCACCTCCCTCTCATCCAGTCCCATGTTCACCCATTCCACATCATTTCTTGAGAGATATTTTCTACATTTGGGGCACTGAGCAGGAACATCGTAAGCATAGATTGCAATATAGGTGTTTTCCTCTTCGTCAGCATCCACCCATTCTACAAGTCCATCCCTGATCAAACTTGAAAAATCGCGCCTGTTTGTTTTTAATTCCTCAATTTCTCTGTTTGTAATTACTGGCTTTCCTTCATCCAACACAATTAGTGGTCTGCGCAACCTTCCTTCATCACAGTTTACAAAGATTTCATTCATTTCTTCATCGTAGTAAATATTCACCTCATGGGAGCGGTCACCAAGTCTGTATGAAAGCCGTTGGGTTCTTCTTCTGTTTCTCACCTCTTTTACTAGTTCCAGGGGGTTGGAATGCACCCCTATAAAGTTACCGTTGACATAAACCCTTGTTAATCTGTTCACATCTTTCTTGTCCATGTGTGCAAGCCTTTCAGCCATCTGGCTAAAGGGTATGAGCCCGTACTGTTCAAGTGTGGCAATGACCTCGTTTTCATCCACACCCTCAGAAATATCCACCATAAGTGCATAATTTTTAACAAGCCCACAGTTCTGGCCCTCGGGAGTTTCGTTGGGGCACAGCCTCCCCCACTGCGTGGCATGAAGGTCTCTTGCCTCAAAATGTGGCTGACTTCTTGTAAGGGGTGAAACTACCCTTCTCATGTGGCTCAAAGTGCTCATGTATGATGTTCTATCCAGCAACTGTGAAACACCTGAGCGTCCTCCAACCCAGTTCCCTGTAGCAAGGGCATGCAGAATTCTCTGCGTTAAAAGGTCAGGTCTAATTGAGGATGCTATGCGCAGGTCCTTTTTCCTGCTGTAGCTTTTCTCCATCTGATATTTCAGGTCCTTCATCAACTGGTTAAATGCAGTTCTGAAAATGTCCTCCATAAGGTCGCCAGAAAGTTTTATTCTCTTGTTGCCGTAGTGGTCCTTGTCATCTTCTTTTCTTCTACCAATCGCCAGTTCCATGACCTCCCTTGCCATTCTTCCCAGGTAGAGGGCTTTTTTGATTCTGTCTTCTTTTGTGGTCCCCAAATGGGGCAGAAGTGAATGATCTAGTATAGCCTCCACCTTCTTCTCCCTGTACTCTTTTGCCTGTCCAGTTGCAAATTTTCTCTCAAAATACAGAATTGCGTCTTCTGTACTTGCAATTCCATTTGGCGGATACTTTTCTGCATCGTAGCATTCTTCAATGTTCACATAAATCATATGCTTGATTTTATTAACTTCTGGGTCGTCAGAATATGCAAGTTCAGAGAGAATTGCATTTGCAATCTCGTTGTCGTTTTCAATCCCTAGAGCCTTCATGAGTACTGCAATTGGAATAGGCCCAGGTGCAGAGGGAACCGTGACATTGAGAATGCCATCCTTTCTTTTTTCAACAACTGTGAGTGCCCTGAAACCTTCACGCTGGGAAAATACCTTTGCGGTTTCGGTTTTTGCTCCATACCTTTCATTATATTCAACAAGCACCTTGTTGGGTGCAAGGTCCTCCATTGAAATCAACACCCGTTCATTTCCTCCGATTATAAAGTAACCTCCAGGGTCATATGGGTCCTCTCCAAGTTTTTCCAGCAATGCTTTGTATTCTTCATCTGTGAGCTCACCAAAGCCCTCATTTTTCTCAGCCAGTTCGTGTTTGAAAAGTTCCTCGTATGTATGGAGAATGTTGTCCCTGTGCACGCTGCACAATTTTGAACGCACCATTATTGGAATCTGGCCAATTACAACCTTTTCTGGCTGATGCTCAATTCCTCCTTCAACAACAGTGAATTCCAGTTCTACATCTGCCATGTATGATAAACTCCTCAATCTTGCCTCCATCGGTGTGATGATATGTTTTGAACCATCCGCTTCCTTAACCTCTGGTAGTGTCACATGTATTGTGTTTCTTCCAGGTGTGCCATCAGGGTTGATTTTTCTACCCACTCGGATAAATATATCTTCAGCGCCTTCCAGACGAATTATCCCCCTCTCATTAGGGTCATCAGAAAGCCGTAGTTCATCTACGATTTTCTGCATTCTGCTTCTTGGGTTGTCCGCAGTTGGCAGAAATTCGTTAAAAGAGGAGAGATGATGGTTTACAAGTCCTCTTTCCCTGATAAACGCCCTTATAAATTCGCGCATCTGTTCACCTCACACCACAACAACTCTATAACTCACAAAAACCCCTGCTGTTCTGCTCTTTCTCACAATTTTTATAATTCTGCCTGGCTCAATTTCCGCCCCTATAGTTGTCTCAAGAGCAATCAGTGCAGCATCATTCTTTTTTATCCTCGGTAACTGCTCCTTTGTCGCTCTTAATTCTTTCAGGATTTTTTCCTCTTCTTCTCTGTCCACCAGATAGTGTTCTGGCACATATTCATGTTCAAATATGTTAAATTCATTCATAGGATCACCGTCTTTAACATTTCTGTCTGCACATGGAATCTTACGGGCCTGTGGGGAGTTTCGCTTTCCGTGCTTTTCCCTAATTCACACTGAAAGTTTCGAACCCCAGACCACCTGGTTAAAAGCCAGATGCTCTTTCTAGGAACCCGGGAGCAATTTCCACAGGGCTTCAACCTAGCTGAGCTACAGGCCCATTTTTTGGAAGGTGGTGCTTGCAAATTTTTGAGGGCTAAAATCTTTCTGTATTTATCTATTACGGAAGAGCCAAATCCTTGGATAGCCCTACCACCTTCCAGAATAAAATTTGCCATTATCTCTACCACTAATAGAGGGTGTTAATAAAGATTGCGGTGTGGATGGAGAGCAAAAACTGACAGGAATAGATATATATACTTTCGGGACGATAGGGTTATACACAAAGGGTTAGGAAGAATGAAGACATGTATGATCTCTCCAAGGTTTTCTGCTGCAGATATTGAAAAATATACATATTGTCCACTCAGCTGGAAGCTCAGTTATTCTGATGAGGATGTTGCTACCGCTGAACAGAAAGCTGGGAAGAAGGCACACAAGGAATACACTAAAAGTATAAAAAAGGTGCTTACGATGGAAGGTGAGGCATTGCGGGCAGAGGCATTTGTTGTTATATGCGGAATTATTGCCACTGTGCTTGCAATCTCAGGCACAATAATTTACTCACCTCTCTACAAAGACATTGTTTCAAGGATCACACTTATTGTGGCACTGATATGGCTAGGGGTCTCCATAATCCTCCTTTATTTATCTGCGTTTTTTCCACATCAGAAAAGCGCACCCAGATTTTTGTTACTCACAGGTGTACTTGCAGGTTTGCTATTCCTTATTTCCGTGTTCACCTATGCATTCCAGCATCCCTACATTGCACTTATTTTTGAACCCATTGCCCTATTATGGCTAATATTCACTTCATTCTTCTTTTTTATCAGTGAGTGGTACTCCAGCACTGCACTGCAAATTCGCAGGAAAATAAAAATTGAAAATAGCCACATTATGTTGCAATCAGATAAGAAGCCACTGATTTCAAGGGACGGGTTGCTGAGTGGAACCCCAGACCTTATCCTCAAGATTAATGATTACCTTGTGCCTGTGGAAATAAAAACAGGAAGAGTGCCCAGAGGCCCTCACTTCTCCCACATTATGCAGTTGATTGCGTACTGTTACATAATTGAGGATGTGGATGGCAAAGCCCCACCCTATGGAATTTTGAGATATGGGGATACCGAGTTTGAGATTGAGTACAATTCGGAATGGAAATGCATTCTTTTAAGCAAGGTTGAAGAAATGCGGAATGTGGTTGCTGGAAATGCAGAAGTGCATAGAAACCACAACAGGCCAGGAAAGTGCCGTAATTGTTCCAGAAGAGCAATATGTCCTGAAAAACTGGTATGAGAATTGCCATTCACTGATAACCATCAATTTCAGAACGGTTCCAGTAGTAATAGTTCATTGTTTTTTGAGAGGGCGCTAGTTCTTTGGACATACCAGCACTTATACTTCCGTATTTTTCCAAAATCTGTTCTTCTGCAGTTTTTGCGTGTTCTATTGCCTTCTTTATGTGCTCTGCATCAATATACTCTGAATGGGAAATCACCGCTAAATCACCAGCAGCCCTCACAAGTCCTCCAAGTTCCCTGAGTCGGAGGGTAAGTGCATCCTCCCTCCCATCTATTTTCTTGGCTCTTCTCCTTGCTTCATCAATTACTGCGCGAATTGCTTCTCTAGTTGCGTGGGGAATTTTACCATCAACCACTATTTCTTGAGCCACAAACTGTGCAAGTTTAAAGCGGTTCTCTTCATTGTCTGGCATGGATGTCTCAAGGAGTACCTCATATCCATTTCCAATTATTCTGGAACGAAGGGGTGCAAGAATCGTGGGCAAATCCTGGATATTACATGCGCCCACAAAAATAAAATCGCAGGGCACAGCATCCACACGCACGCTTGCACCAGCACTCTGGGGATTCCTTCCAATGATGGGAAATTTTTTCTCTTGCATTGCTGTGAGAATGTATCTCTGCAGATGCCCGAGATGCGGAAGTTCATCTATGAAGAGCACTCCCTGGTGTGCCTCGTGAATTGCACCCGGAAGCACGCGTTCATATGGCTGGGTACCTAGATCTTTATGGCCTCCATAGGGGTCATGCCGCACATCGCCCAGCAACTCTGTTTCGCTGGCACCTGTGGCAAGCACAAAGGGCTTTCTCTCAAGGGGTACGATGACCTTTCTTGGACTCTGGCGCTCAATTTCCTTTCGCCTTTCAAGGGTGCGCTGGTCAAGCATCCGTATCTTGTCCCCTGCCCTTTCATACACCACGACTTCCTCTCTTTCACCGACAACCCTTGTAGTCGTGACTGAGTTTTTCTGGGGTAGAATATCGCCTATTGTAAAAATTAAATTCCCAACGATGTCAGAAAAGGGTGTAGAATCTCTACCAGCAAATGTTTTTGGTTTCTGACACTTCGGACACACCCTTTCGGTGTAAGGTGAGTACATGCCACAATTTGCACATCTGTATCCAAGCCGTTCCGCAATATGCGGGGACACATCCCTGGGATCCAGAAGTTCTCCTTCTATAAACTGTTTGCGTTCCAGTTCTGCAAGTACAGCTTCTTTTGAAAGCACTTCAACTGCTGGGCGTTCTGGATTGCTGGGATTATGAACCACTCTAATTTCTTCTGTAGGTGGAGGAATGTGAAGTGCAAGCGCCTGAGCAATCATAGATTTTCCAATACCTGGAGGTCCAACAAGAAGTAAGTGTCTTCGCTGATATGCTGCAAGCCTTGCAGTCTCTACAGCCCTATCCTGCCCAATTACCCTGGCAAGAGGGTCTTTCGGAATTTCTATATCTTTCGAGGATTCTATATCACTCAGTTTCTTTTTGGGTTTTTGATTACTCATTCTAGGTCTTCCCTCGTGTATATGCTGAGTTCCTGTGGAATCTTAGTCACATTCCCCAATTTTGTACCTATTACCATTTTTACCCCGAAGGATTTCGCGAGGTCAAGCACACGCTGGCTTATTACACCATCAAAAATTATCACTTTTAAATCTGGTGGGGGAGTTCTAAGGGCATCCACAATTTCTCTAACAGGCATTTCCTTGATAATCATATCCTTGCTGTTCACGAATCTCACTTTTGCAGTTCCAGCCAATTGCATGTACATCTGCTTGTACTTTGCAAATCCCTCAAGTTGTGCTGTTGGAATGTTTTTCAATTCCGAGGTTTTTGCGTTCTGTTCCCCCTGAGGTGTTGGAAGTGGGTGAGGTTTCGTTTCTGTCTGCTCTGGTGCCTTTACTACTGCCTGTTGAGGGGGTAACGAAGAGCCCTGCAGAGTTCTTGGCACTTCTGGCTGGGTATTTTGCATATTGTGCTGTTCCTCCTGAGTAGGCGCTCCTGCAAGTCCGTACATTTCAAGATACTGCTGTACTGGAATCTTGTTCCTGAGGCATTTCATTATTTGCTTGGGAGAGAGTTCCTCAACTTCTTCGCCTCTGGGTGCTCTTGCTATGAAGTCAATTTCACATACCTGGAGAAGTTCCTTAAGTATGAGTTCACCGCCCCGATCACCATCCACAAAAGCAGTGGTATTTTTGTTCTTTGAAAGCTCAATCACTGTTGGTGGTATGCTTGTGCCTTCAACTGCAATTGCATTCTTTATTCCTGCAGCTAAAAGGTTGAGAACATCCCGCCGACCTTCCACGATAATCACACTATCTGAGTTATCTATGTTTGGACCTGCAGGAAGTTTGTCCTTTCCATAGGATATTATTTCCTCTGTTTGCACAACCGATTTCACGGATTCTGTGATGTCCACTGTGGTGCTTTTTGCATCTGCCAGCATCTTCGCAAGCAGTTGTTTTGCACGCTCAATTATCTTTGCTCTCTTGGTGATGCGCACATCTTCTATGTTCTCAATTTCAATCTTTGCCTTACAGGGTCCAACCCTGTCTATGGTCTCAAGTGCAGCTGCCAGAATCGCAGTTTCTACTTGGTCAAGACTTGAAGGAATGATTACATAACCCTCCACTTTCCCCTTCTTTGCGTCTATTTCCACTTCTATTCTTCCAAGCCTCCCGCTTTTCTGCAAGTCCCTGAGGTCAAGTTCTTCTCCAAGCAAACCTTCTGTTTGTCCAAAAATCGCCCCAACTACATCTGGTTTTTCCACGATCCCCTCTGTGGCAATTTTTGCTCTTATCAGATATTTTGTTGTTGATGGATCTATCATATTTATCTACCTCTTTTTTCACCAAAACAGCAACCTCTCACCACTTACTCTATGCCCCTGCGTAGGAAATTAGGAAGCAATGATGAGCGTGATAGATGAGAGTAAGCTGTTCTGGCTTGATTTTTTATCTGCCAAATATCAAGGAGAGGGAAGAGAGGGGTAAATATAAAAGTTTCGTAGGAAGGGGGGATGTAGAAAAATAAAAATACCACCATGTTTCTCCGACAATTATGGTGTGAAATTTATAGAATAAATCTACACAACCCATCAACAACCTTATTTATTACGAGTGTATAGGGAATCAAGACATAAGGTGAAGAATATGGATGACAGGGAACTTGAACTGGAAGTTAGCAGGCAGTTGCAGGAAGTGCTTGACCCTGAAATTGGGATGAGCGTAATGGATATGGGGCTGGTCCAGAATCTCAAGGTAAAGGATGGGATTGTAAGCCTTGTATTCGTGCCTTCCTCTCCATTCTGTCCGATGGGCGTAAAAATCGCATTTGATATAAAAAACAAGATAAAGGGAATTCCAGGTGTTAAAGGCATTGAGATGCGTGTGGAAGGTCATGTTTCTGCAAAGGAAATTACAGAGGCACTCAATAAAGCGTGATTGAATGCTTCTTGGAATCTGCCATCTCTGCGGAAAGCCTGCAAAGGCAACATGCAGAATCTGTGGGCTACCCACCTGTGAATCTTGTCTGGTAAATATTGGTATTTGCAGAGAATGTTATTCTGGGAAAAAAATCAGCTTTCAAAAAAAGCCCTGAATCCCTTTACTGCAGCGTACACATCAATTTTTCCGACAATTTCTATGGGTGCATGCATAGAGATAAGAGGAAGCCCTGCATCTACCACATCCATGCCCCTGCTTGCTAGATATCTTGCCACAGTGCCTCCTCCGCCCTCATCCATTTTTCCAGAACTGCCAAACTGCCACTTCACCTTTGCAGCATTCAATATACTCCTGATTTCATGCAGAAACTCTGCGCTTGCCTCGTTTGCACCCTTCTTCCCACCATGGTATGGCCCACGGGTCACCACAAGCCCGTGATTCACATAAACTGCATTTGTTGCATCATAAACACTCTTGTAGATGGGGTCCACACCAGCTTTCACATCTGCGGAAATTGCCCTGCTCTTTATAAGAGATTCCAGCATTGCGGTGTGTCCTCCATCACCTTCCTGCAATTTGATTAATTTTCTGACAAGGTTTTCAAGAAACATGGAAGTAGCTGAAGTGTTTGTATCACTCCCAATCTCTTCCTTATCTACCGCATAGGCAATGCATGTGCGCTCAGGTATATCAAGTGTAAGCAGGGCTTCCAGAGAGGCAAATACACATACCCTATCATCCAGCCCGTATGCGGCAATAAGTCCTCTATCAATACCTGCATATGCTGGCTTCCACGCAGGCACAAACTCAATTTCCGCTGACACAAAATCCTCCTCACAGATACCATATTTTTCATACAGAATTTTCAGAATGTTCAATTTCAATGGAGAATTCTCACCCTCTGCAGGAATGCTCCCTGCCAGAATATTCAATTCCTCCCCTTTTATGCCAGGTAGCAACTTTCTATTTCCCTGGACATGCTCATCAAGGTGTGGTGGCAGGTCTGGAACCATAAAAAAGATGCCCTCCTCTTCTCCGATTTTTATTTCAAGTTTTTTTCCATTTCCAAGCACAAAAACGCCGCGCATTTCAAGGGGTGTAGAAACCCATTGATAATTTTTTATCCCACCGTAGTAGTGTGTATCTAGAAAACACACACCTGCTGCTGCATCTTCTACGAGAGGTAGTTGTTTCAGGTCAAGGCGGGGAGCATCTGTGTGCGAGACCACAAGGTTTAGGCCTTCCCGCACCTTCTTTTTTCCCCCAACAATCAGTGCAATGGATTTCTCCCTGTTAATTGCAAATAATTTCATGCCTGGCTTGAACTCGGAAACCGTATTAATGTCCAAAAACCCGGCATTAATTGCAATTTCCCTGCATTTCCTCACAACCTCCCTTTCGGTTTTATTTTCCAGAAACTCAAGGAGTTTCCCTGCTATGCTCTCAATTGCGGTTATTTCCCCTTTCTTCACCTCACGCCACGCATTCTTCCTTTCAATTTCTAATTTCTTTTTTACCATTTCAATCACCAAGTTGCTTTACAATTCTATCTACAATTTTATCTGCAACACCCACATATGTCTCAGCCTCAAATATTTTTTCAACCTCTTCCTTGCTTAAAATGTTTTTTTCTATCAGCAGTTCCTTCAAATGTTTTTTATTTACCAGCACTTCATTTGAAAGTTGACGAAGAACTTCATGTGCTTCCTGTCGTCCCATACCATGCTTTGTGAGTGCAATCATCACCCGTTCACTCATCACAAGTCCATTTGTCATTTCTATGTTCTTTCGCATCACTTCCGCATTCACATTTAATTTACCAGCCAGTAGAATGGTCTTCTGAAGAATATCATCACAGAGCACAAAGGCATGGGGAATAATGAAGCGTTCTGCAGAAGAATTTGTGAGGTCTCTTTCATGCCACATAATATTATTCTCAAATGCTGGGATAACGAAGCTGCGCAAAATCCGTGCAAGTCCACATATATTTTCAGCAAGCACAGGATTGCGTTTGTGGGGCATTGTAGAGCTTCCCACCTGCTTTTCCTCAAAATGCTCTGCTACCTCATTTACTTCAGTGCGCTGGAGATTCCTTATTTCGGTTGCAAATTTCTCGCAAGTGGTGGCAATGTTTGCAAGAAGACACACTAACTCAATGTACCTGTCCCTACCAACAACCTGTGTGCATCCGTTTTCAGCTGCAATTCCCAGGTTTTCCATCACTTTTTCCTGGATTTCAAGTGCGTTTTCACCCAGCGCTGCACCAGTACCCACCGCACCAAGCAGTTTCCCTGCAATGAACCTTGGGTAGCCCTCACGCAGACGTTGTTCGTGTCTGGCAAATTCTGTTGCAAAAACGGCAATTTTCAGCCCGAAGGTAATAGGCACTGCATGCTGTCCGTGGGTCCTCCCAATCATTACAGTGTTTTTGTGTTTCTTAGCCAAATGTACCAGAGTTCTTCGCAATTCAATAAGGTCTTCCTCAATAAGTTTCAGTGCATCCTTTATCTGGAGGGCATTTGCACTATCTATGATATCATTGGATGTTGCTCCAAGGTGCACATATTTCCCAGACGCACCAGCAACCTCTGTAAGTGCTTTCACAACAGCCATCACATCATGCTTTACCTCCGCCTCAATTTCCTTTACCCTCTCAATTTTAACATGGCTAGTGTCTGCAACTTCCGCAATTTTTTTCGCATCTTCCTCTGGAATGTTGCCAAACACTGCATGCGCAAGTGCAATTGCACCCTCTACCTTTAGCATGTAGTTCAGACGGTTGCTCTCTTCAAAAATTTTCTTCATCTGTGCCCTTCCGTACCTGTAATCCAACGGACAAATCATGAAAGGGAGATTGAAAGTGAGTATATTAATGTAAGGGTAAAAAAAGGAAAAAAAAGGCATGTGAACTCAGCAATCTGAAAGAGAACAATTATATCTCACTTACACATTTTCTTACCCATGAGCATTGTGGTAGAGACAAAAAAACTTTCTAAATGGTATGGGCAATTTAAAGCACTGGACAATGTGAATATTTGTGTGCAAAGGGGTGAGATCTATGGCCTACTTGGTCCCAACGGTGCAGGAAAAACCACGCTGATAAAAATCCTCAATGGGCTCTCAAAACCTACCAGTGCTGGAATTTATCAACTTAACAAGATGGAAGGATGAGATTGTAGCAAATCTGAGTGGAGGAATGAAACACCGTCTGAGTCTGGCGTGTGCATTGATGCACGATCCAGAAATTCTATTTCTTGATGAACCCACTGTGGGCGTTGACCCTGAACTTAGAATTGTATTCTGGAATTACTTCACGATGCTAAGAAAGAAAGGAACAACAATTCTCCTCACCACCCATTACATGGAGGAGGCTGAGAGGTGCACTACACTGGGGCTCATGCGCAATGGAAAAATCATTGCTGAAGGAAAGCGAGAGGAAATGAAAAATCGCATAGGTATAAAAAACCTTGAAGAGGCTTTCATACAACTTTCAAGGGTGAGCAAATGAAAATGAGACGCATCCTGGCATTTACGAGGCGCACCCTTTTGCAGTTCCGCCACGACAGAAGGACATTTGCATTCATTATTGGAGTACCATTCCTGATGATTCTGATTTTCGGTTACACTTTCTCAGGAGAGGTGAACAATGTAAAGGTAATTTTTGTCTCTCATGACCGTGAGTTAAATACATCCAACATGCCTGGCTTCCCAACACAAAATCTCAATCTTTCCAGTTCCATCTATGAACATCTTGACAGAAAAACCCTTAATTTAGCTACAGAAACTGATTTAGAGAAGGGAAAGAGATGTGTGGAAAAAGGGGAGGCATGGGGATTAATATATGTTCCAGAAAATTTCACAGAGAATTTTGCGCAGGCAATAATTGGAAAGAACAGAAGTGCAGAGCTCACCCTCTATATTGATGGTTCAAATCCCCCAATCACCGCTGCTATTATAAATGCGATTACAACCGCAATTAAAGATGCACTTACCAGTGCTGGCTTTAACTTCTCGCAGCAGAACCCAGTAAATCTGGAGAGGGTTTACATTTACGGAAGCGAGGACACAAAGTTCATTGATTACTTTGCTCCTGGTGTAATGTCTTTTGCTATAATGATTGTTACCACAATGCTCACAATAATCCTTTTTGTAAATGAACGGAGAAATGGAACACTCCAGCGTATACTCACCACGCCTGCCAAACCTGAAGAAATTGTGCTCGGGTATGCTCTGGCATTTGCTCTTATCTGTATGCTTCAGAGCATTGTAATCATGTGTGCGGGCATCCTTTTGTTCGGAATAAAAATTGCAGGAAACATTTTACTTGCATTTCTGATTTTCTTCATGATTGGTGCGGGACATCTGGGGCTGGGAATTCTGCTTTCTGCTGGTGCAAAAAATGAATTGCAAGCAATACAGTTCATTCCGTTTATCATTTTTCCATCCATACTCCTTGCTGGGCTTTTCTGGCCTGTAGAATCAATTCCCGCAATTCTGCAGCCATTAGCATATTTTATACCCCTCAGATACGGAATTGATGCTGAAAGAGGAATTATGGTGCGTGGCTGGGGGATTGAACATATCTGGGTTGACCTCGTGATCCTGTTCTTCTTTGCACTTCTCACAATCACAGCAAGTACCTGGATTCTCAGGCGAAAGGAATGATTAGCTCCCTTCATTATAAAGCTTCAGCTGGGAGCGAATAATAGTAAGAGGCTCTGCTTCCTCTTCATTTTTTTGTCCATCTTTCACCAGAGAGTCAGCATCTTCAATAATTACCACACCACAACCCTCACATTTCTGGGCATAACAGTCAATGATTGCACCACAAATGGGGCATACGCACTTACTGTCTGGAGGAAAGAATGCAGTCTGATGGAGTTTTATTACCTGCAAAAAGGTCTTTAAAAATGCGATCTGTCTGCGGTGAAATTTGTGCTTGTCTATACAAACAAGCATCAGTGAATCATGCTCAGATACGAGGTCCGCAAGAGCCTTCAGGTTCATTGAGAGTTTTTCAAATGTGTGGGTGATTAGCAAAGGTGAGGGATCATCAAAAAGGATACATACCCTTTCATTCTGGATTATCTGCTGGTGTAAATACTGCCAGAGTTTCTCTGTAGTATACTCTGTGTTTTCGACAAAGTAAATTACATTGATATCTATGTTCTGCACCCTGGGGCAGATCTCCTCTTTTGGAAAAGCGGAAAACCAGAGTTTGATTCTGTCTCCCGCAAGCTGTGCAAATGCAAGGCAGTCATTGATAGGGTCCTGTGTTACTGATATGTAGCTCTCATACCCGTCAAGGTATTTCATTTGCTTTGCCATATCCTGCTGAGGATATACTCATTCTCAATATAAACATTTTTCTCTGCCTGCTGCTGTGTTGTTATGTGTTTCGTTTTTCTCACCTCTCAGTTTTTTGTAAGATATGGAAAATAGGGGTACTTTTGTAGATTCTGGTTAGAAAGATCCTATTTTTTGCCCTCAATGGCATCTAGATACTCTTTTAATTTATTCATATCCTCTTCCGTCTTTTTTGAGAGTACTGCCAGTTCCTGTTCCTTATTTCTCAGTTTTTCTTCCCATTCCATGAGTTTCTTTTCTGTTTCGGCAAGGGTTTTGATGCGTTCTTCCATTAATGCCTCAGAATTTCTCAATTTTGTTTCTTTGTACTCAATTTCTGCTTTCATTTCTATGAGTTTTTCCTTTTCCACTTCCAGAGCTCTCAATCTGGTGGAGATACTGCCTTCCCTTTCCTCCAACTCTCTCTTTTTCTTTTCAATCTCAGCACTCATATCCTTTACTCTTTTTTCCTCTGCAGATGCCCACTCAATTTTTTCCCTGCATTCCTCACTTATAAGTTTCTCATTTTCCTCAATTTCAGCAAGGCGTCTTCTTCCCTCCTCCACTTTTTTTTCTATTTCTTCTAGTTTGAGAACCGCCTCCCTTTCTCTCTCAGCCAGTTCCCTTTCCCTGCCCGCAATTCGCTCCTCTGCCTTCTGCAACTCATTTTCCCTCTCAGCAATCCTTTTTTCCCGCTCTGCAACCTCTGACTCCTTTGCCTCAATCGCAGTTGCCTCAGCCTTCAATGCCTCCTCCCTCTGCTTGATTTCTGCCATCACTGTTTCTATGTGGTGTTCTCTCTCAGCCAGTTCCCTTTCCCTGCTCGCAATTCGCTCCTCTGCCTTCTGCAACTCATTTTCCTTCTCAGCAATCCTTTTTTCCAACTCTGCAATCTCATTCTCTCTAACTGAAACTTTCTCCTCAAGTTCTTTAACCTGCTCTTCCCTCTCTTTAAGTTCCTTCTCCTTCCTTTTGAAGCGCTCACACATTTCCTGTATCTGGTTTACAAGTTCTCCAAGAGAAGAATTTGTATTCTCAACCAAGTTTGTTACCACCTAATGTTGCATTGATGGGGCCGTCCAGATTTGAACTGGAGTCTCAAGCTTTTTCTGACGCCTGTTGGAAGGGTCACCCAAAGCTCGTAGGATAGGCCAAGCTACCCCACGGCCCCGCATGCTCCATCTTTCCCCAATAAACAGGAAAAATAAATAACTTACTTTAGTGAGCAACAGCGTATGTTTACACAGATTCCCTATCAGTTTACCCCAATTCCTTAAATACCCCCAAATGTATATTCATGTGGTGATCACATGCCCTTCAACCTCCAAATTGAGAATCTAATGCATGGCACAGAACTTCTGAAAAGGGGATTTGCTAAAATGCAGAAAGGTGGCGTAATAATGGATGTGACTAATGCAGAGCAGGCAAAAATTGCAGAGGAGGCAGGTGCTGTTGCTGTGATGGCGCTGGAAAGAGTGCCTGCGGACATAAGGGCTGAGGGCGGTGTTGCCAGGATGGCAGATATAAACAAAATTCGTGAAATCATGGAGGCTGTGAGCATTCCTGTAATGGCAAAATGCAGAATAGGCCATATTGCTGAGGCAAAAGCACTTGAAATTATTGGTGTAGATATGATTGATGAATCCGAGGTGCTCACGCCTGCAGACCCTTTTTACCATGTGGATAAACGCAAATTCAGTGTGCCTTTTGTGTGCGGTTGCAGGAACCTGGGTGAGGCTGTGCGCAGAATATGGGAAGGAGCGGCAATGATAAGGACAAAGGGTGAGGCAGGCACCGGAAATGTGATTGAGGCTGTGCGGCATCAGAGAATGGTTACTGGTGCAGTTGCAAAACTGAAGGAATTAAATGAAGATGGATTGCGAAAACTTGCAATAAATTATGCCCAGAGTTATGTGAATGCTGCACTTGCATTCTACCCAGACCAGCAGATTGAAGAAGATACCCCTGTTTTTTATGAATACACATACAAAGATGTGGTGGAGGGGATTCTTTCTATTCTTAAAGAAATCCGGAAAATCCAGAGATTGCCTGTTGTGAATTTTGCAGCGGGTGGTATTGCTACACCTGCGGATGCTGCCCTGATGATGATGCTTGGTTCAGATGGTGTTTTTGTGGGCTCTGGAATATTCAAATCAGAGAATCCTGCAAAGAGGGCAAAGGCGATTGTGGAAGCAGTCACCTACTATGATGACCCAGCGGTTATTGCAGAGAACTCAAAAGGGCTTGGGGAGGCGATGAAAGGAATTGAAATTTCTGAGTTAACAGAGGAAAAAAGATTGCAGGAAAGGGGCTGGTAAATTTTAAAATTTAAAAAAATTTAATTGGGTTAGAGAGGGATTTCCACATCGTATGGCACATATATCCAGTATCCTCTGCCAGGAGTGATCTGGGCATTAGCAGGTAGGGTGTAGGGCAAACCAGTATCAATGCTTTCAATTGTTGAGCCAGATGGTAGTGCAGCAAGCAGTTGTTGCCCTGTAATGCTCTTGTTCAGATTGATGCCTACCATGTTCCAGCCTTTCTTGAGGAAAACTGTAGTATTTGCTGGTAGAAGGAAATCTGTAAGGGTTAATTGGGAGTTAATAGTTACATTTATTGCGATTGCCATCGTTGAATTTATCGTCAGAAGTGTGTTCTCAATCTTGAATGGAGCATATGTAAGCCATTTGTTCTGTGATGGCGAGAAATACCATACAATGCTATACATACCACTGATCTGCGAGAGTATTTCAGCAATATTCTTTTCACCGAGAACTGGCAGGGAGACAAAATTCACTCCTTTTCTCAATGCCACACTGAAATGCTCTCGAAGCACAAAGAAGGTTGTGGTTTTCAGGTTATTTATGGGCAGTTGATCTGTGCACGTGCTCACCCTTGCAATCACCCTGTAAGCACCTGCAGAGAAGGACATTGTGAATCCCTGTGTTACCGAGGAACCACTTGCAATTGCTGGCAGTGTAAAATTCCATTTCCCAACAAAGGTTTCGTTGGTTAATTGAAGTGCAGTAAGTTTGATGTCATCAATATACCAGCCATCTCCTGTTATAGCGTAATCAGAATATAACCTGAACCTCAGCGTTATAGTAGAGCCAGCATATTCTGAGAGGTCAACTGAAACCATTGTCCATGTAGAGAGATTTCCTGTATAACTGGAGAGTACGTGCCATGTTGCACCATTATCTGTACTTAACTCTACATATCCGAAATCATAGTTATTTTCAAAATCATATTTATGCCAGAAGGTTAGATTAACCACACTATTTGATGGAAGTGAGATCTGGGTTGCATAGGTGGCAGAGATATTCTGGTTGTTTGTATAATTGCCAGATGGTGAATCAGTAAGTGCATAACTTCCAGTATGTGCGGTAGTGGTTAAACCCCAGGGATTCTGGAGCACCCAGTTGCCAGTGCCACTCTCAAAACTCTCATTGATAATTTCCATAGCCGCTGCATCATAAGAATAGACATCAAATGTAAGGAGAGAGGATGCACAGCTCTGTGCACCATAATTTTTCACAACTGCAGAAACATAACCCACACCCGCAGGTTGAGAACTACCATTTTCTGGATAAATCTCTGCAATTCCAATGTCGTACTGGAGATCAAGCCATGTTAGAATTCTCTGCATTATTTCACTCTTGTTGGAAATTGTGTCACTGCCTTCAAAATATTCGCATGCAAGATAATAAACCCTGTATGTGCCTGTACTCACAGAGATTGCTGCCCCTTTCGTGCTGCCACGGTAGTAAAATGAGAGCGAGGCGTAGCTGTCATTCGGGGCAATTACATCAGGGTAATTTCCTGTAATCTGTATGTTTGAGAAACCATCAGAAACAGGGTCCCCTGAAATTCCATCAAGTGCGTTTATGTTTGCATCATCTGCGATATATTTAGCATGTAAATAGTTTTGATAAAACCCATCTGCGTCATTAGCAATGTCATAACCAATATCTTCACCGCTAATAAACAGCTTGCCACCATTATCAAGAAATGCTGTAATTTTGTTTTTCTCTGTGGAATCCAGTGTTGAGAATCCCTTGCACACCCAGAGTACCACCTTGTAAGCGCTCAGGTCTGCAGTACTGGATGTTGCTATGTCATAGTTAATCGCAAGATTGTTGAGGACAGTTTTGTAATAGGAGAGGTATGCTCCACCACTATCATCAACTAATAAGATTTTAGGTTTGATTTGCGTCTGGGTGAGCACACTCCGCACTTTTGTGGAATTACCTAAGGATGTACCTATTACTGTGATGTTTGCGATTTCCTCAGGCTGGGCTGTAGCGGGTGCACTTACAGTGAAATTCACGGTTCTGTTCTCACCTGGCTGGAGAGTAACATTCAATATAGAAACTGTGTTCTGCACTTTGAAACTGTATGTCTCCTCGGGTGCATATATTGGCAATATTGCACTTCTGTTTGTGTTTATTGCCTCAATGTAATAATATACTGTAGTTCCATAGGGCTGGGGTGGAATTGTGGCTGTGTAATTGTTGCCACCAGAATTTGTCATTTGAATCACATTGAAATTGCCAGTTGTTTTCCAATATAGATTAACTGCAGTTAGTGTTAGGTTTGAAGTAATGCTGGCATTGATAGTATAGCCATTAACAGTGTCATTTGTATTCTGAAGTGGTGTGTGCTGGATTACAGGGCTTTCATAATACAAATCCCATGCCCTCCATATTGCATAGAGAGCACCTTCAAGATTAGCCTGGCATATCTGTGTTATTGAGGATGCAGGTGGCTGGAAACTTGTTCCACCAAGTTCTATTGTAAACGGAAATGTTGGTGTTCCCCATACATACTTTGAGTATCCATATGTCCAGTCGTCTGTGTCTCCTGTTGTCAAATAACTGTCACCGCTCTGCATCGGTTCATATGTTGAAGTGCCAGATTCCGTAGTGATCCTTGCTGCAATTTCCTGGGCAAGTTTTTTCTGATATGTGACATCTGGTGTTGTAAGCACAGGTGAGCCCCCGTGCTCAGGTGAGTATGCATAACCCCATGGATAGTAAACAACCTCTCCGTAGCTATGATAAGAAATTGAGATTGCCAGCTGGTTGTTCTGGTCATGCAAACTGATTATGAAATCTCTGATTGCCTGTGTTTCTGGTTCTGAGAATGGAGCTGGCCCACAATAAATCTCATCTGAGGTTGAATGGCTTGCACCAGAACCACCCCATGCCCCATTTGGATCTCCGTTCTGTGAGCCATTGTAGTTTCTGTTGAGGTCAACACCATATGTGCCATCACCATTGTTTCTCCGGTTTTTCCTCCAGTCGCCAACATACTGGGAGTATTCCAACCCATCTGGATTTACAACGGGAATTATATAAATCTCTCTGTTGTTTACCAGATATGTAGCTCGTGGATCTAAATTATAGTTGTCTACAAGGTACTGGGCAATGTACAACGGAACCTCTGCAGAAATCCATTCTCTTGCATGGTGCAACCCATATATTGCGATATCTGGCTCACCGGTTTCATTTATATCCACATTGTCCGAGATTTTCAGGCACCAGAGATTCCTTCCTTCCCATGATGTCCCTATACTATAAAGTTTTGCAATTGATGTATGGGAGGAAGCAATCCCCTGAAGGATCTCCGTGATCTCAGTGTAGTTGTGGTACCCATTCACAAGTCTGAGTTTTGGAGCACCCGCTCTCCTGCTCTCCTCAAATACTGCACTCCAGTTTGTGGGATTGTCTATTGTGAGCTGAATGGTATCCTGATATGTGCCTGTATTTTTGACTGTGATTGGATATGTATGGGAACCTCCTGCCTGCACATAACTTCTGTTTGCAGTGCATGTAAGTTCAAAATTATATCCATAAACTGTAATCAGGATACTTCCTGTATTGTTCAGGTCTGTGAGTTCAGGAATCTCATGGTATGGATCAGCCACCACATAAATTGTCCTTACACCTGCATAGTTTGTGGTGTCAAAGGAAGCAGTTGCGTTCTTGCTTGAGCCCGCAGCAATATCTCCCACATTTACCAATGCAAATGCTGGGTTGTTCACAGCATCAACATAGAACCCTACACTTACATTGGTTGCACTCCAGTTTATACCCACATTTGCAATTGTAGCATTTATAGTAACTAACATACCCTCAGAGGGATTTGAGTTTGAAACCGAGATTGATTGTACCGTGAGGTCTGGTAAATTCGGATTCTGGGCTACTGTCACATTTATTGAGGCATACAGGGAGTAATCCTTGCCATCATATGCCCTTGCAAATATTCTGTGCACCCCAACCTCAAGTTTGGTTGCATCCAGCACATAACTCCACAATGTTGTGCCTGTTGCATTATACCAATCTTCTCTATCTACTTTCACTTGCACATACTGGACTGTCCCTCCGTCTCCATTATCATCGGCAGTGCCTGTTATAGTGGTGGAAGATGTCTGGTAAATCACACTCCCTTCCGCTGGTGATGTGATGCTTACATGGGGCTCTACATTTGGCACATTTGTTCCTGCAATAAATGCGTTGAGAAATTCATCCCATGAAGTCTCTTTTGGATACATCATAGTGTCAAATTGTGTGTTATACGAAGTAGAAATGTAGCACTTGAGACCATGTGCATTAGGGGTGTAGGAGTTGTGTCCTTCCCACATAATTGCCTTGTTCGGATCTGGGGTGAGGGCATCCCTGAGGGCTACTGCAGCAGCATAAATCTCAGGGTCGCTTGTCTGGGGAATTTGACCTATCAGCAAGTCCACAAAGTGATAGAAATCCCTGTCAAACCCATACCCATACGCCTCCTGGAATGCCTGGGCATTGCTTCTTGCATATTCTATCTGGTTTTTGAAATCACCGGTACGGTGCCGCAGTTTCTGTGCAAGATTATTGGCTAAAGGTACAACTTCGTAATCAAAGAGAGTATTGTTAATTACTGCCATTGTATCCAGTTGTTGGGAGGCATATGCCTTTACATATTCGTCCCATGCATGATAGGCAAATTCAACTACAGTAATATTCGGATAGTTTTTTGGCCAGGAAAAAATGAGGTCATATGGCCAGCCATCTCCTGCAATACTATCCTCTGAGTTCATTGTGTAGTTTGTGAATGCCTTTGCCTGATAGGTTACTGCCTCTGAAGCCATGAGGCATTCATCTCCCGTCCATATGTCCCAGAGCACCTGCCTTCCTGTCAAATTTCGCAGGGTATCCAGTTCCTGCCGAAATTCCGCCATTTCCTGATGATCTCCATTTGTGTCATCCCAGCACTGCCCTATCCATGAACCACCATGATCCCAGAAATCAAAGAATGTGTGATTTGCAGGAAAATTTTCAAATACAAATTTTGCAAAGTCCACAACAGTGCCCACTGCACCCATATTAACTTCGGCTCCCCATGAAGAATTAACCTGGCTAAGAGGGATTTGAGGCGAGGTTACCGTGCTGGTATCACTATCCTGCTGAATGTAATATAGTTTTGAATCACCATTACTTGCACCATCAAATAACACCACAATGTTCATCCAGTCCTGTGATCCCACTGTTTCCATTTCATTCAGGTCATCAATTCCAAAACTCTCAAGATTGTTGTCCGCATCAAGGAATACTACAAATGTCCAGTTTTTCGGGGGTTGGGGTAATGGGGGTGTAGGTTTTGCAGTGTGTGAATCTTCTCTCTTCTCAATTCTTGTTGTGTGGAAATACCGGGTGGCAATCCCTGCATCTACATTTAGAATATAAGTACCTTTATCCTCCACCCAATTTATGGTTAAACCGTTTGCTGGACTGAAGGAGAGCTCTGTGGGGAGATATTGGGTGTCCCAGTATTTTATTTCATCCCATTTAAAACAGTCAACACTCTGGTAAATATGCACTCCTTTTCCATTGTGATTTTTTCCGCTCACACCAAGATAAAAGTTTCCGTTCAGGTAGGCAAGAGTGGCGTTTCTCCCTTGAATATCCATGGAGAACATTTTAAAATTTTTACCATTGTTTTCTCCAACAGACACCCAGACGGTTCCAAGTGCACCGATTGTCACACTTACAATGTGCTCATCAATGCACAACACTGCAGGACGGGAATAGCCGAGAAATACTGGCTCTGAAAATCTTTTGTTGTCAAACCACGCAAGATAAGAGAGAATGTTTCTGCTTGTTGCATCTTCCCAGATTATGCCAGTTTTTCCGTCATATTTCAATGTACTGATAGAAATTACATTTCTGGCACCACCATATCTTGAAACATCGCCACCAATCTGATATACTATGTTTCCATTTTCAATCCAAACACTGCACTGAATTCCATTGGAAGCAAAGGATATTTTGCTCTGGGGCATATAATTACCAGAGACAAAAATTGCATCGCTTCCCGCACTCGTCTGGACCAAAGGTAGTAGCAGTGTAGTGAGCACCAACCAGCAAAAATATTTGTAGGGCATCTTCATGTCTTCACCGGTAGAAGTTATTGCATGATAGTATATATACATTTCTCCAAGATACTCTGGGTTATTTGAACCGGCAAAAATATAGCGGGCTCGCCGGGATTCGAACCCGGGTCTCTGGCTTTCCTCCGAGGGGAGGGGGCAGAGCCCCCTCCCCTTACGGTAACCTCACCCCTTTCAGGGTATGGGAGGGGCGTTCTGCAGACGGCGAGGCTAGCGCCCCCTCCCCTT
>JBMFNP010000013.1:0-35122 GCA_049970095.1 Thermoplasmata archaeon
GGCGATTGTTTTTGTGCCTTTTCTTTTATGATTAACTTTCATTTAGTCCTCCCTCACAGGTCAACCCGTCTTTTATACGGGTTAAATTCTATTTCCTTTCTCTGCCAATTTATTTCAATCTTTCTTGGGTCGTTATCTTCAACCAAACTTAATAATGCTTTTTTAGTGATTTCAACCCCTCTTGGATTTGTGCCAGGTTTTGGAAGTTTTATGTAATAACTCTTCAATTGTTCTCGCCCTGCATCTGCTAAACCAGAATCTCTTGAGCAAAAATAAACCTCGTTCAATTGGTAATGCATAGTGGTTTTTAATGTTTTTTCTTTCATATCAGCAAAGGCAGGTTTTCCTTTTCAACCTGGATAAAGATAGCTGTGCCTGAAGCACCAGTTTCTCAATTCACCTGGAAGCAAATCGGGAATGCCTTTCGAATCTCATCTTGGGAAAAGATAGACATGCACCAAAATAGTCAGGAGGATCGCCAGAAAAGTCTGGCACAGTGCAATCACTATACCTGGCTTCAGCCATTCCATGAAAGTTATTGTTATGTTTTTTTCCTTTCTCAACTTATCAGCGGCAATCACATTTGCAGAACTTCCGATTATTGTCAAATTGCCCATATAACATGAGCCGAACAGAATCGCCCACCACAGCGGGAACACATTACCTGGAAGAGTGGAAATAATGCTGGAAAATGTAGCAACTACTAGGATATTTGCCATAAATGCACTCAAAAATCCAGAGCTTAGCGTGAAGAGCAATATATTGCTTGTCATATCCCCACCAGTTATTTCTGTGATTACACTTCCAAGTTTTGCAGTGATCTGGGTTACTTCAAGTGCCCCTACACTTGCAAAGAAGAATATAAAGAATACAAGCGTTGGCCATTCTATTCGGCGTTCAATAACTTCCAGGGAGTTTCTTCGCCCCTGGATAAGTGAGAGTGCAGCAGCAAAAATTGGTATGCCAAGCAGTAATGAATTTGGCTCAAGATGAAATGCCTCCTCAATGGTGTGGTGCACCATAAGCCCGATGATTGTGAACAAGAAAATAGATAGGGGTATCCACATCTCTCTGTGAGAGAGAAAATCTATGTAGAGTTCCCTTGGGTTCTTCGTTCTTTTTCTATGCGCAACATCCTGCCGCATTTTCCTGTCTAACTCAGCAAGTTCCTTTTTGAAATATCCCAGAATAATCAGTATTGTAAGGGCAAGTACTGCAAGCCCTATAGGAAATGCCCAGACTAAAAAGTCTATAAAGCTCAGTTTAGCTTCAAACGCGATCAGCACACCAACAGGGTTTCCAATTACTGTAAATGTACTCCCAACATTCGTTGCAAATACTACTGAGAGAATGTAAGGTACAGGAGAAACATTGTATTTTTTTGTAACTTTAAGCACCATTGTAGTCATGAAAAGCACAGAAGTCACTTCATCCACGATGGCTGCTGCAAGTGCCGAGATGATAAGTGTGCCTGCAACAAATGTCTTTGCATTTTTACCAAATCTACTCATGAAAAGCGAAAGCAACACATCAAAGAAACCACGGTCTTCAAGGAAGGCAACAATAATCATCATTCCTATGAGAAAAGCAATTACATCAAATCTTGCATACTCTATGAACACATCTATCCTCATCACATTCATGAAAAAAAGTAATCCAATTGTGAGAAGCAGTATTGGAATTCTGTGTTCCCAGAAAATTACAATAGTTGCAAGCATTGAGAAAAACAGAATGAATGTAACACCTGCAAGCCAGTTTTCTGGTGTAAGGAGTTTAAAGTAAACTGAGATGATGGTTACTGCAATGAGTATGTCTGCCAGTGCAATGATTTTCAGTTGGTGGGGGTTGTGAAGGAAGTCCAGGTTCATGAATTTTGGGTAATGTTTGGGTGTATAATAGATTTGTGGAGGTCAGGATGGACATAAGTTTTGTTTGAAATCTCACTTTCCTGCCAGAGAGCATTGGAGTCTTCAAACAAATTTGGGTGTGTAAGCACAATCTATATATTTATTCAATTCATTGTTTTCCTGATGCTCCCGTACATGCGAGATATCCTTGCCCCAGAAGAGATGTTTGAATTGTCCGCTCAAAGACCTACAAACTATAGCATGCGATGTGTTCTCTGCAAGGGCTCAAGGATGCTCTGCGGTAAAGCCAGCTGTCCAATTCTCATGAAATTCTATGTGAGCAAAACCCAGAAATTAATTGATAGTGAGTTGATGTATGGTTCCACACCACCTGGTGTGTTCGTAGGCAGGATTGGCTATCCGTATGTCTATGTGGGTCCCCTAATTCCACCGCTAACAGGGGATACAATGATTCTGGATACGCCTGAGTTCTGGCATAATAAAACCATGGAAGAGATTGTGGATTTTAGATTAAAGCTGGTGCGGGGAAAGCACCCTGTGAAGGTGGGTGATATTGAGAAAAACAGAATTATTTCACTAACCCGTGAACTTGCACTTGCAGATGCCTCAATAGGTGTGGAAGCAAAGTTTACCAGAAAGCCTGGGGGAACAATCATTCTGGATGATGATATCCAGCCCTTTGGTCCCAGCGCACCCCTGGAACGAATAAATGTGGAGAACTACAAGATTGATAGAAGAATTGAGAAAGCATATTATGATACGGACATGAAGGCAAGGGATGCTGTGCTTGAAACATATAAGGCAGGTGTGCTTGTTTCAAAAATCCAGAGAGCATTCAGTGTGGGTGCGTTCGGGCAGGGAAAATTGCGAAAATTTGTGCCTACCAGATGGAGTATTACTGCTGTGGATTCAATCATCGGGATTGAGTTGTTGAAAAAGACAAGGACATTTCCTGTTATAAGCGATTACCTGATATTTGAACACAGGCAACTGGACAATATTTGGGAAATTCTTTTTGTGCCTTCTGAGTGGTGCTATGAACTTATAGAAGCGTGGTATCCAAAAACTGTCTGGAATCCTTCTGGAAATACCATTGCAATTTTTTCAAGTGCTGAATTTTTTGAGGGAAGGAAGGAGTATGCAGAAATTGGAGGATGTTATTACGCTGCACGCCTTGCAGTAAATGAAAAATTGCACCAGATGCAGAGACAGGCAGGTGTAGTAATAATGCGTGAAGCCCATCCAGGTTACATAATGCCCGTGGGTGTGTGGAATGTAAGGGAAGCAGTGAGATGTGCGCTGAAAAATCCTCCAAAAAGATTTGGGAGGCTACAGGAAGCCCTGGATTACGCAGGATCAAAGCTTGCAATCCCAATGAAACGCTGGATAAAGGAAAGTGCGGTGCTGAAGTATTTAATGCTTCAGAAAAAACTGGATGACTATCTGGTTAGTGAAGGGAAAGAATGATGGATGCAACGCAATCTTATTATCTATGTAATCTTATTTCCAACCATGGCAGACAGTAAAGTTACCATTGAGAATTTAAGAAATCTGGTGAGCAAATTTAACACAGATAGAAAATGGGAAATCTATCATCAGCCGAAGGAACTCGCTATAGCAATTTCTGTAGAATCTGCAGAACTCCTGGAAATATTTAAATGGCAGAACAGCCAGGCAGTAATTGCAAAGCCAGAAAACTATATGCGAATAAAAGAAGAGGTAGCAGACATCTTTATTCTTCTACTTTCTCTCTGCAACAGTTTGAATATAGATATAAGCGACGCTATAGTCTCCAAAATTGAGAAAAATGCAATAAAATATCCGCTAAATGTGGATTATACAAAGGTATGGCAGGTGGAAAAGGGCAAAAATCCTCCCCTATAAACATGCAGGAGATCAGGGTCTATCAGATATGGCCAGTTTGCCCCTCAATTTCTATATCGGGGCTGAAGTGCTACCTTAACTGTTCCCATTGCATGGGCAAATATCTCCGCTACATGCATGGTGTGCATACCAAAACAGAACTCAGGAATCTATGTGAAAGACTTATTAAAAAGGGAGCAAGGGGTTTTTTGATTAGTGGGGGATGCGACAAAAATGGAAAAATGCTCAATCTTGAGGAGATGCTGGGTGAAATTCAAAAAATGCACGAAAAAGGAATTGTGATAAAACTTCATACAGGGTTCGTGGACGAGAGAACCGCCTCTTTGCTCACACACTCAATTGATGTTGCCTCAATGGAGTTTCCTGCATCATTTGCCGCAATTAAAGAAATCTTCAATCTAAATGCAACGCCAGAAACCTACATTGAAACATTCAGAAACCTCAGAAATGCAAATGTATATATTGCACCCCATATCTGCATCGGGCTCTATCATGGAAAACTTACAGATGAATTTAAGGCACTGGATATGCTAGGTACGATCTTCCAGCCAGAAACGCTTGTATTTATTGCATATATTCCCACATCTGGCACACCTTCTGAAAACGATCCCCTGCCCTCTCCAGCAGATGTAAAAAAGGTAATTGAATATGCAAGAAAAAAGTTTCCAGATACACACATTGTGCTGGGTGCTCTGCGCCCCAGATTCGCAAAAATTCGTGGGTTAACTCGGGAATATGTGTCAGAACTGGAAATGCGTGCAATTGAAGGTGGGATTTCAGGAATTGAGGTGCCCACCAGAAAAACATTAGAGTATCTCCAGGCAAATTTTGATGTGATCAAAGTGAATTCATTCGGTGTGCTTCCTAAATCCCTGGAACATCGGTTTATCTTCTAACCCCATTGTGGGAGTGTCTCTGACCAATTGCAAGATATCTTTTGTGTTTCACATCCCTAGTTGTCTCTTTGTAGAGAAGGTACATTGCGACATTCATTACAATAAATGGGGGAAGGAGCATAAGGAGAGATAAAATCCATGAGATTGCCCATGTGGCAGAGACAAAATAGAGCATTAAAAAGGAAAGGACCACTGTACCGGAAACACATGTTTGAATTAGCGTGTTGAGTTTTCTTTTCATTCCAAGATTGAAATAATTCATTTCTCTGATGATCGGGCTCAGAACCTTGTTGAGTTTGAGCGTGATATATACCAACAACAAAGGAGTGAGCACAATAACCAGTAATGTGTGAAATATGCCGGAAGTTACCAGCTGGGCAACGAACACACATAAGAATAGCCCTAACAGAATGGCAATCCTTCTATCAAATCTATAAATCGGGAGTGCTTGGGGAAAAATCAATCTCTTCAGTGTTCTTGCAATAATTGAACCAGAATATTTAAGATACTCTGGCAAAATTTTTGAAATTCCTTCTGTTAATTTCTGGTTTATTCTCAGCATTGCTGGTGTTATCAAAGTTGTGAGAAAGCAAATTGCACCTGTGAGGGGATAAAGTGTGGCACCATGGGATAGAATTGGTGTACCATGAACATCCTTCACTCCTAAGCCAATGTTTGCAAAAATCACAGCCTCCTCGCTTCTTGGCATTGCCCCGCTTCCAATTAAAAACGCATCATTTTTCTGGAGCCCGATAATATACGCAATTGCGGAGAGCACAAAGAGCTCGCCTACAAAAATTCCAATAATTGCCAGAACAATCATTTCTAGATTTGTAAAAAGACCCGCAGGTGAAATCATCATTCCAAATGCAAGGAAAAATATTGCCACAAATATGTGTTTAAATGATGTAAGATGTGTTTCCAGTTCCTTTTTGAGCCGTGTTTCGGAAAATGCAAGTCCAATAAAGAATGCACCAACAAGTGGAGAGAGTCCAAATGGAAGCACCACAATTCCTCCGAGAAACACCATTGTGATTGCAAACAATCCCATGATTTCTCCCTCTCTTAAATGATGCAGGTGTTTCTGGATAAAGGGAACGACATAGACATAAAGAATAATAAATAGAACGAATAGCACGATTAAACCGGTAATTACATAAACAATTGCGTTTTCACTGCCCTTACCTACAATACTACTGGTAATGATTACAAGGATGATAGAAAGCATGTCCTCTATGAGCATCATGCCCACGAGGGTATCTCTTGTTTGCGAATTCATCTTCTTTCCCTCAATAATCTTCGCAGTTACTGCCACACTGCTCATTCCAATTATGCATGCAAGAAAAAAGGTGTCTATGAAAGGCCAGCTGAATGCAGCGCCAATAACAAATCCAATGAAGAGCATTAATCCGATATCAGATAATGCAAGAATTATGCTAGCATTTTTTGATTGCATCAACCGTCTAACTGAAAAGTCCAGTCCCACAAAGAAAAGGAGGAGCATCACCCCGAATTCAGAGAAGAGCTGGATTATTTCATCGTGGTTTAGGAGACCGTTGTATTCAATTCCTCCAAATGAAATGTGGATGTTGGGACCTATGAGCATGCCCACTATAATATAACCCAGAAGTGTGTTTTGTCCCAGCTTTGAGGCAATCATACTGCCCAGAAACGCAAATATGAGCATGATGGCAATTTCGTAAAGTAGTTCCATTTTTACATCGCTGCCGCCATATGAAAAGCATGGATATAATACTCTCGGGAGGCAAGAGGCAAATTTCATGAGATTTTAAGCCCTACTTCAAAATTCTCGTCCCGTATTTCGTATAAATGTAAGATAACACAAGGAAAACCACACCAGCAGTGATGAACGCAATTATTCTTACAAATGGATCAACCACGGGAGATGGAAGGTCATAGAACAATGCTTTGCTACCAGCACCCAGAACAAACATGACCCCAAGCAATCTTGTGAACAGGGAGCGGAGGAGAATACCCCCAAAAATAACACACGCACCAAAAAGAATCCATGAGATTGTGGTATAGGAGGTATATCCAAAAAGATAGAGTGTGACGCCTAGAAACATTCCATTTGCAATTGTGATATTTACATTCATCATAACCTTTGAACGCATGTAGGTGCGTGAAACATCTGCCAGGGATAGGGGAAGCACACTCATCCCAACCAGAATAATTTTTGCAGTACTCTCTATGCTATCTGCATAATCGGGGAACCAGGTTGTACCAAAGCTTACAATCTGATAATAAATTATGATTGAAAATAGTAAATATCCAAAAATGTAATTAATAAAATCCCTGTATTTTGCAGCTCCAATTGCGACACAAACTGGAAGAATGGCAACAGCTAGAATATTTTTCACATCCAACAATGGAAGTAAAAGAATTGCGGCAGTAAGAAATGGAGAATAATTTAGCGTAAGTGCATTTATTTTCCTTGTATAAACCTGATTTTTACCTGCAAGGACGAAAAGCACACAAACACTGATGCAGAGTCCCTCAAAAACAAATTCCAGTACTCTCTCATAGTTCGGATAGCCTGGGCCCAATGCTTCCAGTGTTTCTATGGCAATTTTTCCTATTACAAATATTACTAGAAAAAGGAGCACTTCAATCCATGAGCAGGCTTTTTCCTTCAACTGGACAAACTTGAGTCCGCAGGTGACCCCTGTAATTGCAAGAAAGAGTGGTGTGCCTCTCAGAAAGCTACCCACACCAAAAATTAATACCCCAAGAATGATGCATGGCAGAAAGAGAAAAATCTCTGGTGTTCTCTTCAAATATGCACTCAGAAATTGTGGAACTGTGAGAAGAACCCCAATAATGAGAGTAGAAAAAATTAGAACGCTATCAAAATCCCAGCCATTCAAATATACAAGCGCAAAAATCCCAAACAATAGCACAGCAAATCCATAGGAATATTTTTCATTGTAATAAACTGCGAAAAGCATCATTATGAAGCCAATTACAAACGCTCCGATATGGTGGGGAGTGGCTGTAAGGAAACCAAATGATACAAGTGCAAAACATGTAGATGCTCTCATAAAGGGTGCATTTGGATTATTCGATTTCCCCTCTTTTTCTTTCATAACATTTGCAATCAGGAAAACGAATACACAGAGCAGCACCCCTTCAAAAATCCATACATCTGGCGAGAGAAACAGTCTCAAACCAGTAAGCAGTATCAGTATGGAAATCATATCCAGCAAGAAAAATCCCTGCTTGAGCATCCTTCCAATCCCCAGATACAGCACCATGCAGGCAGCGAGTGGAAGATACACCAGCCATGCATTTAAAAAATCTGCAAAGTAAATTGTTAGAGATACAAGGGCAAACACCGGGATATGTTTCACAGCAGGCAATCCCTCTAACCCAAGAAAGTTTATCTTTTCTTTTATCACAAGTGTGGTAGCAATTGTAAAGATCCCAAAGTAGAAGACGGGGAGCAGACTATGGAAGTAGGGCATCAAACTGGTATATGCAAAAATTGTGTTTGCAGAAAATGCCCCATAAATCACCAGTATCTTTAACCACGGGTGAGTTTTTCCATTCCCAAAAAACTCAGGAGTAAAATATGCAAACATTGTTATTCCAAGAAAACTGAGGGCAAGGCAGGCACCATAGTCTATCTGGTTGCTGAAAAGTCCCATAATAAAAATAAATAAAGCACTCAATCCAAAGTATGGCGACAAATCTCTATCTGTCTGGCACTCTTCAAGAACACCAAGGAAAAGTGTCAGGATAAAATTGAAACATAAAATTCCATAACTTATGAATGAGATATATGGAGAATTTGAAAGAATGCAATTCAGAGCAACCATGGGTGCCACACCATGTATTGCTGCGAGAAGCACGAGTTTTTTATCAGGATATGAGAGTATGAGAATGATGCAACCCACTATCAATCCAATTCCAGATATGAATGAATGTTGAATTACAAATATAAACCATGCAAAACCTATGTATCCAATACAGAGCACAACTAATGGGTTGAGCCCTTTTCTTTCCCTCATAAATAGGCAAGAAAGCATGAATATGAGTGCATAGCTGAGCTGGGAAAGTGCAGAGGGAATTTCGGGATACGGAATTTTCTCTCCAGTTCCGTTAAAAACAAGAGAGGAGAAAGGTGTGAGGATTAGAAGGAGATATGCAAGATACCAGAGAGTATCTAGATTTCTTTCATCAAGCCAGTATGTTTTCGTGATGGAAATTTTTACTGTAAGGTGACGGAATAACATAAGCACAGAAATCGTACTGGTTATAATTATTCCAGTTGCAAGGATGTTTAGAATTGCAGACGCAAGAAATGTGAATACAATGTTTGTGAAAGCTAAAAACAGATAAAGCTTCCGATTTTTTGCGGACCATGTAAGAAGTGAAGCAATTATGATTGTGACAATCTGTGAGATAGCATATCCATAAACACTTATGTAATTGAAAACCGTGGCACACATTATGTAGGAGGCAAGGGTGCCTTCTACAAACATCAAGTGGTTCCGATGAAAAAATGCAAACCCATAGTTTGCACCCACAATTATTGAAAGAATTACGCTCACATCTAAAATCTGGAGTACATTGTAATATATCCCCACAAGTGGAAATACATATATGTTCATAAACCCGCATATTACTAATGTTTCCCCGTATCTCTGATATCTTGTTTTTCTGGCCACAATTTCCCCTGCTATTAGCATCCCAATACCCACAGCCAGTACAGTGAATGTCTTCTGCAGATTACTCATTTCAAGGACCGCATAAAAACCGAGAAGAATCAACCCGATTGTGATAAAAACTCCGCCAACAATCTGCGCCCATCTTTTTCCCAAATAAACCTCCCAAGAAGCAATTTTTTTCCTATCTTTTTCAAACGCAGAGAGAATTCTAGTAAGTAAGGGTGTTTCTGCTCTTTGCAACCCAGATGGGAACACGGGTGGAGGGGGTGTAGGGCTCTCCTGTGCCTTAACAGAAATTTGAGTTTTCTCCTGAGCTACCTCTACTTTCATTTCTGGTGCTGATGCAGTACCCACTGCAGGGATCTGTTCTTCCTTTTCCATTTTTACTGGCTCTATTCTTTTCTCAATTTTTTGGTCCTGCAGAGCAATCAGATGCTCAATTTTTGCATTTAGCTCACATATTTTCTGTTCAAGATAAAAAACCCTCCATTCAACACCTGAGATTCTACTCCATAGATATGTGTTCATTGCGGAGATAGGTTCATTTCTCTCCCGTGGGAAATAGTAAATAAGAAATAAAATTCCTGCAACTGCCAGTAAAACAATGCCCACCACACCAACAGCACAAGAACTCATAATGGAATTTGAGAATGACAATAGCATCAAACCGAAAATTCCAAGAATCATCGCCAGAATCAGATAGGAATCCTTCTCCACAAAAATTGGAATGTAATATGAATATTTAAACTTTTCAGAATAAAGGGGGATGGATATAATATTTGTTAGTGCGGTTTTGCGTTCTAGACCTACTCACTTTCTATCTCTTTTTCATCCAGTTCTTTCACATGCTTTCCGATTTGTCTTCCCACAAATTCATAGTCCTCAATCATTAAATTTCCACGGAGATATACATGTTCTGGAAATATTGCATTGAAACCCGAAAAAGCACTCCATCCACACTTACTCCAAACATCCTTATCTCTGATTTCCCGGATTTCTGCTGGGTTCCATATAGTCAGATCCGCATAATATCCTTCTTCAATTTTGCCCTTATGCAGGGAAAATAATTGCGCAGGATTTGTGGCACCTGCATTCACAACATGTTCAAGTGGGATTTTACCGTGTTTTGCAAGATGGACGAAAAGGGGAATCATTGTCTCTATCCCAGGCATACCAGCTGGTGCATCTTCAAATTTCTCTTTTTCTTCAGGAATATGTGGTGCATGGTCTGACGCAAGAATCTTTATTCTCCCACTAACCAGCGCACTGTAAATTTCCTCACGCTCTTCCTCGCTCCTCAATGGTGGGTTTACCTTATACCTAGCATCTGTTCCTGATTTTAAACTCAGCAGTGCGTGGTGTGGTGTGCCCTCAAATGAGATGTTGGTTGCATTTTTTATTTCAAGCAGGGATGCGGGGTCTGAAATGTGACATAGATGAAATGTGGTATCCTTATACTTACAGAGAAATTTGACACACTCCACTTCTGCATTTTTTCTTGAAAGATAATGTTCCCACAGATTTTTTGCATTTGTTTTTTTCACAAAATCCTTGTGTTCCGCATGAATTGCAATTACTTTTCCATAATGTGCTCTCAATGCTTCTCCAATTTTCGCATAATCTCCAAATTCTTCACTCTCTGTGCTTGCACTCATGAAAATTTTGCAGGCATCAGCACTTTCAATTGCTTTCCCATCTGTTTTTTCAGAAACCAGTGCGTAAATCCCGAAGTCTGAGTAACTCTTTGATTTTGCAATTCGGATTTTTTCCTCAATTCTGGAGTATCTGTCTGCAGGTGGTCGTGTGTTGGGCATCTCAAAGTAGGTGGTAATCCCACCTCTTAGCCCAGCTTTTGAGCCTGTTTCAAAATTTTCTTTGTGCTCCATCCCAGGTTCTCTAAAATGCACATGAATATCTACAAAACCAGGGAGAATTATTCTTTCACCATAATCCAAATTTTCAATTCCTTTGAGGCTTCTACCAATCTTTACAATTTTTCCATCATCTATCGCAATGCTCCCATATGTGAGCCTGCCTTCATAGAAGATCCTGCCGGAGATTACAAGTTCATGGTTTGAGGATTTTTCTTTTAATTTCACCATGCGGCTTAATTTCATGGAATATCTCCGCTGTAAATGCATAGATTTTTGTGTCTTTATCCTTCCATTCGTCAGGTGCAAGCCCTGCCTTCCTGCATGTGTGTGCTAGAAATTCCTCGGTATTCCAGTTCCATTCTACAGGCACCTGTGGAAGAAGGAGACCCCTGTAATAATCCTTTTCCACAATCAATCCATCTCTTCCTATTTTTATTTTTTCTAAATATTCATCAGGATTTTTTACCCTGATTAACTCAGGAGGTGTGAGCAAACTCACTTCCACTACAATATATTCCAATTCCTTTGGACCCACAGGGAGAAATCTTGGATCTTCTGTGGCTGCACTGATTGCCGCGTTTCTGAGGGCTTCCATAAGTGGGAAAATGGGTTCTGGATAACCAATGCATCCCCTGAGTTCAAGTCCTGGATAGGATTCAAGGGTGACAAAAACACCCGCTTTCTCATTGAATTTTTGTGGAATTTCTTTGTGCTGGCGCACCTTTCCCTCTTTCACATAATCCGAGATTGTTTCTCTGGCAATTCTTACTGCCAGCGCACCTTCTTCATCACTATACCTGAACATTTACCCCACTTACCTGCAGTTTTTTCTGCAATCTCTCCATACTTTAGGGTGTAATAATCTTTTTCCTACAAAGGGGGCTAGCGCCCCCTTCTGCTAACCCCCATAGACATAGTGTGCTTGATAGAACTGCAAAATGATTGGGGGGCTAAGCGATGTATCATGTTTTTGGTTTACTGGGATCAGCGAAAATAATAGTATGTAGTTGTGTATCCGAAGGCATCTCTAAGTGAAACCTTGTGAGTCCACATTTAGGACAGTAAGCAATATTCAGTTTTTTGTTTTTTTTCAGAGTTTCGTTGCAATGAAAGCATTTCAGGTATCCGTTGTTTTCCAGAGCCACACCCATTCAAAACCCCCCTTCAAAAAAAGTTTCCCTTCTGGCTCGCATACAATCATTTCCTCCTTACCTTTCTTGCCAATTCTTCATTCTTTTTTTCTGCCAACCTTTCCTTTATTTCTGTGTCCAGTATGTTCTCCACTGCTTTCTCCTTGGAGATCATCCTGTCAGTATATGCTTCCCATCCCATGTGAAAGATTTCGCTGAATGCTTTTTCCGTATCTTCAAATCTACCACTGGCAACAAGTTTTTCCAGGTTTTGGATGTCTCTGTCTGGAAGTGAAAAAGCCCTGTTGTGTTTCTCAAAGGTGAATTCAATACAAAAACGAATTGCGTCGGAAATGGATAGCCCGTAGATTTCTCTGAGTGCCAGTAGCATCTGCATATGCTCTTCCTGCAATCTGAGTCCGATGAATCCAGTACTGCTCTGCGTGTTCTCCTGCTCTTTCATCGTTAAACATATGTTAAATGCAATATTTAATAGTTTCTATTGAGATGAGGGCGTAGACATATTCTATAAATTTCACACACTATCTCTCATTTACCATTTTTTCCTTTGCATTTTTGCACCATTTACATATTTACTGACTAATTCCAATATTTGTAATGTCAATCATACATTGGAAAGAGTTCCCACTCGTGGACACTGTACTTTTGAAGAGATCTTTCTGGCGCAGGTAATCTATAGATTGGCTATACAAGTGCAAAGCACGCTGAGATAGAAAAGATTATATCTAATACATGTATGGCATCTGCAGAATGCACCCTCTAGGGTACTGTTAGGAGGCAATAAAATGGACAACGAGCAAAAAACCAATGTGAAGTTTGAGACAGTAAAGGCGGAAAAAATCTCGTTTGGAAAGAACAACTTTATAGAGATTGCAAGAAAAAAAGCAACAACATCAGATGGCAATGTTAATGAGTTCATAACATTGTCTAGAGGTTTTGTAACACGGGATGGCTCTGAGAGATATAAGAATGCAGTCACAATACCAGACGATCCAGATATCAAAAACCAGATTGCAGAAAAAATTAAAACGGTTTAACTCTTTTCGCATATCATGCTGGGAATTTCCTGTCCTCCCCTGTGTTACTTTCAAGTGGAGAAGGTTATCGGCAAGATTGCAGAGAATTTCCGTCTCTGGGAGATCGTTGCTGAGCATCAGCACCACCCATCTAAAGCACTCCAGAGCCTTAAACTGCACCTGCCTTCCTACTCCCTAAAAATGCAGGTACACGCCCCGCTGAGTGATATAAACATAGCAAGCATAAGCGAAGCTGTAAGAAAAGCCAGTATCGCCGAAATAAAAGAGGCAATCCTATTTGCGAGGCAGATAGATGCACCAGTTGTCACCATCCACCCAGGACACAAATCACCGATGACCGCTGAGCATGAAGAAATTGTCTATGCACTCACATCTGAAGCTACCAGAGAAATTGCAGAGTATGGTGAGGAGATGGGTGTAAAGATTGCTGTGGAAAACATGCCAGAAATGAATAATGTGATTTGCAAGTCCCCACATACTTTACTCCAGATTGTAAAGGATAGCGGTGCTGGTATATGCTTTGACATTGGGCATGCTAACACTACCGGGAATATTGAAGAGTTTTTTGAACTCAAAGAGCTATTTTTGAATGTACATTTTCATGACAACAATGGGAAAGAGGACTCGCATTCCACTGTGGGAGAGGGCACAATTAAGTTCAAGAAGTTGTGTAACAGGTTTGGCAGGTACAAGGGCAACATCATAATCGAAGCTAGAAGCATAGAAAGTGCGGTGAAGAGTAAGAGAATTCTCGCCTCTATGGGTTATTGAGTTCTCTGGTATCTGGTGCAATCTGGTCTATAAGTTTTACGAGGTCTTCGTCTTCAATTTCCACACAAATTTCGCCCAGTGGCTCACCAATTGAAAAACTCACGGTTCCTGCATATGCTGCCTGCTTGTTCAACTGGAAACTAGTTTTGTTCCCTTTCAAGTTCCTGTAGAGTTCCGCACGCACAGTATCCCTAATCCTGGCATTTTTTATGATGGTGGCAAATTTTTCAAGGTTCCTGGCACTCCCAGAAAGAAGGTTTTCATCCTCAAAAGTGAGCACTGCGTCTGGAAAAATGTTGGAAACTGCCACTACAACTTTCTCTGCGTCTTCAGTAGGGTAGACAGGGACCCTTATATGAATCCGCACCATGGTAATGGAAAATCTTTTGAGTATTAAAAAACTCCCGTGTTCTCGTGTCTTCCTTACTATTGTGTGACTCACTCACCGATTACTGTTACAAAAACTTTTCGTCTTCTGCCCCTTGTATCCAGTTCTATCAAAACAATCTGCTGCCATGTTCCAGTGAGCAGTTCGCCATTTTCAAATGGAAGTGTGAGTTCAGCCCCTATAACTGTAGCTCGGATATGCGAACGTCCGTTATCGTCATGCCAGCGCAAATGATGATGATACTCAATATGCCTTGGTGCAATGCGTTCAAGTGCATGGCTCAAGTCTGTTACCAGTCCATCTTCATACTCAATTGTGCTTATTGCGGCTGTAGAGCCCTGGACAAACACATTTACAATTCCATTGCGAAAACCAGAGGCATTTATAATATTTCTCACTTTTGGGGTAATGTCTAAGACACACAACTCATGTTCAGTGTCCAGTTCTATTTTTCCACGATACACGCCCATTCTCTCACCACTCTATTTTTACTCTCCTGCCGTCAATTATTTTTACCTTCCCTTCCGCAATCAATTTTATGGCAAGCGGCAGAATTTCATGTTCTTTTTCTAGTACTCTTTCTGCCAGGGTTTCAGGAGTGTCATCCTCCCGCACTTCCACACATTTCTGGATTATGATAGGACCTCCATCAATCTCTTCGGTCACAAAATGCACAGTGCAACCAGAAACCTTCATTCCGCTTGAAAGGACCGCTTCATGTACCTTTAGTCCATAGAAACCCTTTCCTCCAAAGAGTGGGAGAAGTGCTGGGTGTATGTTAATTATACGGTTTCTCCACCTATTAACGAAAAAACTGGTAAATGTTCTAGTGTAGCCAGCAAGCACCACAAGTTCCACACCATATTTTTCTAACACCTCGGTGATTTCTTTTTCATGTATCTCACGGGTTTTGCCCTTGTGAGAAATCACATGTGCAGGAATTCCATTCTGTTTTGCTCTTTCCAGTGCATATGCATCGGGATTGTTTGAGATAAGTACCACTATTTTTGCGTCAAAAAAGTTTTGCCTTTCTGCGTCAATTATGCTCTGGAAGTCAGTCCCTCTACCTGATGCAAGTACTCCAAGTTTCAACATAATGGAAAAATTGGTGGAGGGTATTTATTGTTTGCTGTACTCAATATTTAGGGCTTTGCAGGTCTCACCATTACTATCTGGCAGGCTCTCGTTTTCCTGGCTAAGATTATTAGAAACCAAAGTTAAGGTTCCCCCGCCCACCAAAAAGATTATTATTGCACAAGGATATATGTGTGGAAGATGAAATCAGAGTTAGCTGGCAGGAAAACGGAAACCGCAAGCGTTCTGGGATTCTTTGCGAAAAACAAATTTACATTATTCGTGGTCTCAGTGCTTGCCTCCATTCTTCTATCTCAGCTTTCACCATCCGAAGGTGCACTTGGATTCTTCCTGGTTTTTCCAGTGGGCATGCTAATGGTCGTCTATCTCAAAATTGATTTTTACAGGGAAGAGAGGAGCATCCCCACACTCTATGAGTTTCTATTTGCAATCTGTGTGCTTGCATTCAGCTTTATTTCCGTCTCTCTGAAAGCCATAATTTCTTCAGGCAAAAGCGCAAATTTTGGGTTGACAAATTATGCGATTTTTCTGGCTGGGTTGCTCTTCTTATTCTATGGCTACACAAAGATAAAACAAACATATCCTGTTCTCGGGTTCCTTGTCTCCATCTCTGTTCTGAACATTCTTTTTTACAGTGAGAACACAGGGCTTTATGCACTGGCTGCAAATATACTTGCAATGCCTGAGGCAAATGCTGTTTCTTCAATTCTTGGAGCAATTGGAATAAATTCGCACACAGCAACCGCTTATAGTTATGGGGAAGTTGCAGGGGCATACCTTTATATAGTGACTGCAAGAGGCACCGAGTTTATGTGGATTGCTGGTGGGTGTACTGGTGTGATGGGAATGGGCACTTTTGCAGCACTTTCGTCCGCACTGGTGCTTAATTTTAAAACCAGGCATTGGGTTAAGCCAGTGATCATTATTCTTGGTACTGTTGGTGCGTTCTTCGTAAACTTGCTCCGCCTTCTTACCCTTGCACTTCTGCTTTATTATTATGGCACGCCTACAATGCTCTGGTGGCATAAAAACGAGTACTTTGCACTCGGGGATTTATACCAGATGGTATATATGGGAATATTCTGGGTGCTTGCGTTTAGATATGCAATTCATGGTGAAGAACATGACAAAGGAGATCTCAGCGGAAAAGATAAAGAATTACCTGGAAAAAACGAGAAAGGGACTGGAAAAGGTAAAGATTGCAGTGCCTGAGCGTTCCTTTTTCCATGATTTGGCAATAGATTTCCTAGCAATGGCAAAAGCATACTACAGTGATGCCCTTCACTTCTACGAAAATGATGATTATGTGAGTGCGTTTGCATGTGTGAATTATGCACATGCCTGGCTTGATGCAGGGGCAAGAATTGGATTATTTGATGTGGGGACGGACGATAATTTATTCACGCTCTGGAAGTAAAATCTGGAGAATAAAAACAGTTAATCAAGCTGAAATACCTTTCAACTAATTTTTTGAGATACTGGGGGTCAATCCTGCCAGAAGGGGTTGGAGTGTCTATGATTCTCTCAGGGATTCGCAGTTTAGTATAATCAAACCCTTCCCTCGCCTTAAATCCGTGTTTCAATCTCAGGATTTCTCTACCCAGTTCATGGAGTTCCTTTGCATCCTTCTGAATTCCAGCTACCCCCAGGGCGTCGCACACATTCTTTTCATCGTATATCCCCCTTGCAAACAGACAAACCACTAAACTTGTAAGCACATTTCTCCACTCCTCCTCACCGAATAGGAGTTCTGCACCATTATCTGGAGTGGGAAGCCCTTTTAACTGTTTCTCATCAAAACTGTAGCCCGCACTATCCAGATGGCTGTGCCTTGCACCTGTGAGCAGTGTTCCATAAAACAGTGCGCCTGTGTGATAACCTGCCATCTCATTTTTTCCGAATGCTAGGGCACACTCTCTTCCACCGTAGATTGTGGAAGCATGCTCCACGCCTTCCGCAAGTGCCCTGTAAAATTCATTTGGTTGTTCAACAATGTAATTTACTGCTTTGATGTAGCCATTTGCATCTCCCCATTTCAATGGAAGAAGGGTTTCTTTTTCAGAAATCATACCCCTTTCCAGCATTTCGGTTGCCCATGCAAGAGATACACCAGCACTTATTGCATCAATTCCGATTTTTTCAACAGCCTCAAGAATCTTCAGAAATCCTTGTGGTTCTCCAATGCCCAGCATGCTTCCAAGTGAATAAATCAGTTCATGGTCATAGGAAACCATTGTTGTTTTGTAAAAATACATTTCATCTCCGTATGGCTCTCTAAGCGAGGCTAGATGGATACAGGCAGTGGGACAGTGTGCGCAAGCAACCCTGCGTCCGAGAAAGTTCTCTGCAAGATTTTCACCAGAAATTTTATCTGCATTTTCAAAATTTCCAGATTGCAAATTCATAGTTGGCAGTGCACCCACAAAATTCAGGTGCTTTATATTGGATGCTGTGCCCAGGTCATGGTATTTTTTCATCAGCTGGGATTTCAAAGCAAGGTCATAAATTCTGTCATAAATTTCCCTGTAGTTTTTTCCATCTTGCAATTTGACTGTGGTGTTCCCACTTATCACTATTGCTTTCAGTTTTTTAGCGCCCATCACTGCCCCTAGCCCAAGGCGACCAAAATGTCTGTATGTCTCGGTTGTAACACATGCATACCTGACAAGTTTTTCGCCTCCAGCACCAATTCGCATGATTGTTCTTAGCCCCGCATTTGGTTCCCGTTCCCGTAAAATCCTCCCTACAGTGAAACTGCTACCTACTCCCCAGAGTGCAGAGGCATCCCTGAAATACACTCTGTTGCTGTGGATTGCCAGATACAGCGGGGACTCACTTGCGCCCTGAATAACAATTGCACCGTAGCCTGCTGCCCTTATTGCTACTGCACTTCTTCCACCTGCATGGCTTTCACCCAGATTCCCTGTCAGTGGAGATTTGAACATTGCGACAGTTTTTGAGGCGAATGGAAAGAGACAGGTAAGGGGTCCGACGGTAAAAATGATCGGGTTCTCAGGGCTAAGGGGTGCTGCACCTTTCGGGCATTCCTCCTCAAGAAGTTTGATCCCTACCCCAGAACCACCAAGATAGCGTTCAAAGAGTTCCTTTCTTTTTCTCACCTCAAATGATTTTTTTGCCAGGTTGATATAAAGCACATTTTCTGGTATCATTTTTTCACCTCCATTTTAAGGACACCATGCGGGCAGAAATTCACACAGTATCCACAGTAAATACAAATTTCTGGTTTATTTGTCTCCTGGTTCCAGAAAATCGCACCGAATGTGCACATTTCTCTGCAGTACCCGCAACCAATACATTTTTCTGGCTGTAGAGTTACTCCCCCGCCCTCCCTTACTTTCAGTGCATCCGTGGGGCACACCTTCGCACATGGGGGTTCTGCACATGCCCTGCAAACAATAACACTGAATCCATGTTCCATGCCTCCTATGGAACGCACCAGAATAGCACTTCTTCCAGTGCCTCCGAGCCCGAATTTTCTTGTACATGCGAACATACACATTTGACAGCCCACGCACTTTTGTGCATCCACAATTGCCAATCTTTGCATGATGAATAGCATGATGTTTTGATATAAATAAACTCCTGTTTTGTTGACCATCGGTTTTGTTGGAACTGAGAGTTTTTAGAGTGTGTCGGGTTTTTCAGGGCTGGAAATTGGGTGGCATAAAGAAATAGAAAATCATGGCTACAGTTCGCTTACAACTATAACGCCAAATCTTTATGACCACAGTGGGGTGCACACAGCCCAGCAAAATTATAAACACAAGGAATAAGTTTATATCTCTGCTTGAAGATATATTTTCATGGAGTTCAATCCTTACATTTTCCCACCTGCAATCTCCCTTGTGATCCATATATTATTTCTCCTGTTCATTTTACGAAAAAGTAAATCCAATAGAGTAAGATTTTACTTCTCCCTTTTCTTTCTCACAGTCATTCTATGGGCTGGTGCAGAAACTGCACTCAGAAGTTTTCCAGTGACAGCAGAGAATTACCTGGATGTATGGTACTCTTCGTATGCACTTGCATGTGCAAAACTTATGGGTGAATCTCTGATTTGCTTGATACTTACTAGCATCCTGCTCTCATTTAATTACCCTGTGAAAAGCCTCACAGATAAACAGTCCAAAATTCTCGGAGTAATTTTATCAATTGCCTTCCTCATATATACCTACATCACCCTTTTCACTCCTCTCCTGGTGAGGGGTTTGCTCTATTTCTGGGCTGGCTATGGAGTAGATATTGGTCCACTGATTGCGTATCTATCTCCAATTCTTGCACTTATTTTTGTCATCATTTTCTATAACTGGTGGAAAGCATATACTGATGCAAAGAGTATTGTAGAAAGAATGCAGATAAAATACATGAGCGTGGGGGCAATAATTTTTGCCATTGGTGTGTCAATTACAGGGATTCCCAACTTGCCCCCGATTTACGGAGTGCCCACTAGTAACTTCTGGATTCTCTTTATGGATGCTTTCTGGGTTTATGCTGCGGTCAAATACAAGGTGTTCACAGTTGAGGCAGTAGTGGAGAACGGAGTAAAGGAAGTGCGTGTGCCTGATGCAGCAAAGAATATAGAGGCAGGGGATGTGGTACTTGTGGTTTCCCCAGACGGGAAAAAAGGATTTGAGACCTTCAGATATCTAGCAGGTAAAATGCCAGGGCTTTGCATCACCACAAAACACCCAAAGGTTGTTCGCACAGAATTTGAGTTTTCAAAACTCCCAGTTATCTGGATTTCAGAAATTACCACAAAGGAAAATGCAATTGAGCCATCAAAATTAGAGTTTGAGATTTCCTACCACATTTATTCGTTTTTGAGGGAGGGTGAAAAGAGGGTGGTGTATCTGGATGATCTGGAATACCTCTCAACGGTGAATGGCTTTCAGGAAATGTATGCGTTCCTCAAAAGTGTTGCAGATGAAGCAGCCAGCAAAAATTCCGTATTGATTTTTTCAGTGAGCATGGAAACTTTTGACGCAACCCAGAGAAGCCAGATAAAGAGCATTGCAAGCCGAGAAATTGAGCAGGAAGAAACACCCAGGCGAAAAACAACAAGTGAATTTTCCCTGAAAGAAGGGTATGCAATAGTGGTGGAGGCACTGGGCGAACAGCGTGAGAGAATAAAATCAAAGATTTCTGGTTACAGAGTACTTGGAATCTCTGCACATTTTCCAAAGAAATTCAGCAAGGGTTTCCCTGAGGGAACAGAGATGGAATGCGTGTGGATTACGGAAACCAGTGTATATGAGAAGGCAATTTCACCGAGAAAAATGGAGTTTGAGGTAAGCCAGGAGATAATCTCCTTCATAAAGGCAAATGGAGAGAAAGGACTTGTTTACATAGATGCAATTCCCTCGTTCCTGATTGTGAATGAATTTACTGCAGTGCTGAAGTTTGTAAAGGATATTGTAGATATTGCGCAGGAGTACAATGCAAAGGTAATTTTTGAGATACCCCCAGAACTTTTCAAGCCAGAACAGAAAGCACTCTTTGAAAGAAGAATGGATATGATTTATTCCGCAAAGAGATAGAGGTTATAATTAGAGATTATAATTGATTTGTTATTTGGTTATAACAACTTCAGTTTTCCCGTAATTCTGTCCACGAGCTCAGAGGGGGCTGGGCCAATTCCTACACATGTGATTGTTCCAGGTGGAATTTCAGTAAGTCCTGCATCTTTGATTAAAGCTGAAGGAATTCCCTCTTTCTTTGCAAGCTCGTAGCAGGAAATCAACATTTCCAGATTTTCTACTTCTACAACAACCTTTTTCTGTCCTTCATTAAACCAAAGCTCAAACCATTCTTTCTGCTCTTTTCTGCCGTATTCTGCAGCTGTTACTGCTGCATGAGCAACCTGAACTGCAAGTTTGCCTTTAGACAATCTCAAGTCCCTGCGCACAACAATCACCTGTTTGTACATGAATTCTGGCACCTGCTCACTCATAGATTTCTGCATTTCTCTTTTCCTCAATTTCTTCAATTTTTGCATTGATTTCTTCCAATCTAGCTCTTGCTTCTTTTATTTTGCCAGCGTAGTACTTCTTCCTCTCACCTATGCTCCCTTTTTCCTTTGCCTCATACATCACAAGCAGTTTCTCTGTTTTTTCCTTTTCTGCAGCAAGCCCCGCAAGCAAATCCAGCAGATCCTCCTCGCTCACCAATCCTTCCCTCTTGATTTCCACCTTTCTTACAAGTTTTGGATGGAGTTTTCCGAGAAAAGGGTATGCCCCTCTCCACCAGCCAGCAACAAAAAATACTAATGAGACACAGATTATAGAGAGTTCAATATAAGGAAAGCCAGTTGCAGCCCCCTGAAAATAACCTTTCCCTGTTTCAGGATTCGGCGGAATTGCACCTAATACCCAACCAACAAGGATTACAACTACAATGCTCACCCCAATTGAGAGCACTATTCTGTAAAGGATGTCCCAGTCCTTATCAAATTCCCCTTTTCTTGGAAAAAGAAACTGAACTATAGTATATCCTGGAAGGAAGTAGAGGAGGAAAATACCGAGGATTGCAAGGAGGATGTTCGTCATAGATGTACCATAACAACTGGAAAAATTTAAGTGTTTGCTTTTTATGCTGCATTCCATGGAATTACTCAAGAATGTTATTTCTTTCAGGGATGCTAGAGATTTGTTGCTCAGAAACATAAAGCCAGTTGAAAGGACTGAAAAAATTTCAATAAATGATTGTGTGTTGAGAGTGGCTGCCAGTGATATTATCTCAGAAATTGATGTGCCTCCATTTGAGCGTGCGGCAATGGATGGATATGCGGTAAGGGCAGAGGATACGATGAATGCCAAATCCCTTAAGCCAGTGATCCTGAGGAAAATCGGTAGAGTTGATGCTGGTGAGCACCCAGAACTTTCCGTATCTCCAGGCACATGTGTTCAGATTGCAACAGGGGCAATGCTTCCAGAAGGCAGCGATGCGGTGGTGATGGTGGAACACACAGAGGAGGAACAGGATGGTGTGAGAGTTTATACTGCGGTGAGAAAGGGTGAAAATATTACCAGGGCAGGGGAGGACATAAGGAAGGGGAGTGTGGCGATCAGGAAAAATGAGATGCTAACACCAGGTAAGGTGGGTGCAATTGCAGCGCTTGGCATTCCATATGTTGAGGTGTACGCAAAACCTGAGATTGCAATTATTCCCACGGGAAATGAGATTCAGCAATTGGGTGGAAAACTTGAGATTGGAAAAATTTATGATGTGAATTCCTACACCTTAAACGCACTTGTCAAATGGGCTGGTTGTGAGCCAGTAATATATGATATTGTGGGCGATAGAGAAGATGCAATTGAGGCCACGCTCAGAAAAGGATTGAGGCATGATATGGTTGTTTTTACAGGCGGGAGTTCAGTGGGAGAAAGGGATCTTATGATAAAGGTAATCCAGAAAAAAGGCGAAGTGCTATTTCATGGAATTGCTGTGAAACCAGGGAAGCCCACACTGTGTGCAATTGTTGATGGAAAAGTTGTTCTTGGAATGCCAGGGTATCCAACATCCTGTCTCACAAATGCATATGCTCTCCTTCTACCAGCACTTGCAAAACTCTCAAAGAGGAGTATAAATCTACATAGGGTGAAGGCAAAGATGGGACAGAGAGTTGCCTCAACAATAGGGCGCCTTCAGTTTTTACCTGTGAAACTTGAGGGTGAAATAGCGTATCCAGTGTTCAAAGAGTCTGGTGCAATCACAAGCATGGCAAATGCAGACGGTTATATAGAAATCCCTGAAAATGTGGATGTGGTAGAGAAAGGGGAAGATGTTGAGGTTCTGCTATTCCATGCATAAGATATTCTCCATCCCCTAATACAGAAAAATACTTATTTTACCCGTGTATTTGGGAAGCGAGGTGCATCAACATGGCAGAAGACAATGTGATTCGAGTGGCAAACAAGCCAGCAATGAATTATGTGGTTGCAGTGGTGACGCAGGCAAATAGTGGTGCAAACGAAGTGATAATCAAGGCAAGGGGCAATGCGATAAGCAGGGCAGTGGATGTTGCGGAAATCGTGAGAAACCGCTTCCTCAAGGACATGGTAGTGAAGGATATAAAAATCGGCACAGAGCAGGTGCAGCGCGAGAACGGAGCCCCAATGAATGTTTCTGCGATAGAAATTACGCTTTCAAAGAAATAAGCTTTCTATCTCAAATTCAAGCACCACTGCTGGATAGTTCACACAAAAATTTTCCAGAATTTGCGGGTGTATTTCTCCGAATACCCCTATCACTTTATTGTTTTTTACAATTTTTCCACATCTTCCTGGTATGATGTAAGGTAAATCTCCGCTCTCTATCTGGTAGTCCACCTCAAATTCTTTCAGAAAGCTTTCTGCAACTGACTTTATTTCGGAAAAACATGCTTTTGCATGTACAGAAGCATAGCATACTTTGTGGCATTCTCCATTATCAAACACAGCTCCGATTTCAAAAAACTTCAGCGGCAGTGGGAACCTCTGGTTTGTGTAAATCACCTTCAGCATATTTGAAATCAAAGTATGTCTTGCAACTGAATATTCTCGGGTTTTCGCATTTTTTGCCTTCACAACATTATTTTTGTCTGGTTGGATTCCCAGCAAGGAATACTGTGCTTCTTCACTGCTCAGGAAAAAAGAGCACACTTCCTGTGCACCCAGCCCTATGAAGTATTTTCTGATTGCATCCTCAATTTCAGTTTTTCTGTCCATTTTTCCAATTGTGAGATGCACCGGCAATTTTTCTGTGATATTATCATAACCATATGCAATTGCAATATCTTCTACAAGGTCAACATTGTGCATCACATCACACCGGTATGGAGGCACATCCACATTCAGAGCACCTTCACATGGTTCTACAATATAGCCCATTTTTGTGAGGAGCGCTGCACACGCATCAATTGAGAGTTCGATGCCAAGAATTGAATTCACATCTTTAATCTGAAGTTTCTTCTTACGCCATTGAAAGTCTGGTGTTATCAGATTCTCCGCACCCTTAATTTCCACGGTCTTTACCTTCCATCCATGGAGAGCCAGGGAATGCACAAGCACATTCAGTGCAAATTTGAGTGTTTTCAGGTCCGTACCTGTCATATCAATGAAGAGATTTCTGGTCTCTTCAGTTACTTCTGTGAGGTTCCCATTTATTACTGGTGGAAATGAAAGCACCTCTCCATTTGTGTCAACAATCACAGGGTATCTAGTAGAGCCTTCTAATATCCAGGCATATTCAATACCTTTCGGATGTTTCTCCAGAATTTCTTTCAGCGTCATCGGTTCATTAAATCCCAAAGGTTCAAACGCAATTGTTTCAGGGGCTACACCCATGTATGTGAAGGGTGGTGCCACCTTATCAAAATCATGAATTCCGATTGCCAGCTTTTTCCTTTTTCTTCCTATTGTTTCATGGAATTTTTCTTGAATCCGCATCAGATGGACTATATATTCGTTGTTAATCTCAGAACATTCCACAAGAGCACCCACAACATATGGACGCACTTCTTTAACACTCTCTTCCACATCTATGACAATTCCAGAACTTTCGCATACATATTTCTCTGGTTTTTTGCGGCCATAAAACAGGAGGAGTGCATTCATAATTCCTTCAGGGGTGAAAAGGTCCCAGCGGTTGGCACCCACCTCAAAGAACCATTCACCATTTTCAAGTTTTGCTTCGCCACCCAGATGCATAATTCCATTTGCAATTTCCTTAGCCTCAAATCCGAATTTCTCAATCAAATTCTGTGAGGCGTTGATTACAGGCATCAACAGCATGAATTCGCCCTTGAATATTAACCTTTTTCCCAAAGGAAATGAGTTAAAATTAAATTTCCCCCTTTGGGGAGAATCTGTATGTTGTGTTGTAAACTTTAAAGTTTGGCAAGCCCTTTTCACCCTTCTGGCTGTAGTAGTATTTTTGTCATTATTATCTCGTCTATGTAGGCACCATCTTTGAAAAACCTTTTTGGAATCCGCCCAGTCTCGACAAACCCCATCTTCCTGTAGAGGTTTATGGCATGCTGGTTGTTTGCAAAAACTGATAGCGCCAAAACTTTTAAGCCCATTTTTCTGGCATATTCTTCTAACGCCTTCATCATTTCAGTTCCTATGCCGATGCTCCTAAAACCCTTCTTAATTGCTATGCCAATAAAGCCCACATGCCTTGAATAACCAAATCCCTTCGTAATTTCAGAGCTAGCGACCAGATGCCCATTCACCTCAGCGGCAACACAGAAAATTTCGCCCTTCTCAAGACGCTTAAAAACACTTGAAAGCCACTCAATCTCTTCATCCCTTGAAACCTTCTCTGTTTTGAGGATGTTCGCCCCTTCTTCAACGAGCGAATTGATAAAGACCAGCAGGTCGTCAAGGTCTTCCCATTTAAGCGTCCTAAGGATTACCTTGCGTTCATCTTTGGCAACAAACTCCCGAATAACTTCCCCAGTTTTCATAAATTTAAAGATGCGTTAGATCTATATGACCTTTTACAAAGGCTAGGGAATGTAGAAAAATGTATAGGTATGTCATAAAGAAATGCCCACATGAAATCTTTTTCCTCTGTCAGGAGTTTGGAGCCCTACCTGATGGTTTTATATATGAGAACTGCAAATCTTTATGAGCCGTTAACTCTACCTCCTTGCAGGGGGCGGAACGCATTTATAGAAGTAATCTTTATACAAATAAAGCTAACTATCCAGAAGCAGGGTGATACATGTGATGCTAAGAAGTTGCTCAGTGCATGGATTTTTCAGGGGAGAAAAGTGTCCCATTTGCGGGGATGCAGGGAAATTCCTCCTCAACGATGATGAGGTAGAGCACCTCAGCAAAGTACTGGCAGGTGTGCTACGCCACTTTCCAGACAGGTATCGTCTGGAGATAGATCCACATGGATGGGTAGATCTGAAGGCGTTTCTTGCCGCAGTGCAGCGGAAACATAGACAGTACAGATTCCTGCGCACATACCACATAATCGGGTTGATTGAAACAGACCCCAAGGGAAGATACCAGTATGACGGCTCCAGGATAAGGGCAACTTACGGGCACTCTTTAGAAGTTGACCTTGACCTCCCTTCAGACAATATTCCTCCAAAATTATATTACCCATCAACACCAGAAGAGGCGGATATTCTTCTTGAAACTGGGATAAAGCCTACAGATAGAAAGATGGTGCATCTGAGTGGCACAAGAGAGGATGCAGAAAAAGCAGGAAAGGTGAGAATTGACGAACCTGTGATTCTTGAAGTGGATGCAGAAAAAACAATGAGCATGGGATACAAAATTATGCGTGCAGGCAAAAGCGTGTATATTGTGCGTGAGATTCCAAAAGAGTGCATCTCAAAAGTAGAGCATTAGAAACCCATCACAGATCGCGGAGAATTGCAAGTGTTTCTAGCCAGTCATTTGTATGATACCTTTTCCCCTTTGAAAAAATAGTCATTCCCTTGGTATCATCTCTCTCAATCCTGAGCCCGAAATCAAACTTTTTTGCATACATTTCAGAAATGAAGAAATCCTCGGAAGAAGGATTTGAATAGCCAGAAAGAAAACCCTGCATTATTACTGGCTTGATACCATATTTCTCAAAAATTGGTTCTACTATGAGGGAAACAGGGTCACCCTGGCAATCTACAAGAATCTTTATATCCTTTCGGAAATCTATTTTTTCATGAATGGCTTTCACAAAATCCTCCATTGCATTTGGATAATATGTTGTGGTTCCTAACTCACTGATACCAACGGTTGTAAAATTACAGTTTTTTCGCAAAATTAGAATTTTGTTAATTGTTTCAACATCCGCATTTTCTCCGTTTTCGTCATAGAGATGTACCTGCAGGTGTCCATCATAATAGGAAACATAAACACCAGCATCTATTCCCTGCTCTCTGATTACATGCCTCAGAGCGATACTGGGCACAAGTCGCACATCAAATGTTGTGACACCCGTAGATGCAAGCCCGCTTATTATCTCTCTACGGACAAACCTGCATACTGGTTTTCCATCCCTACCCACACCAATTACCCTGTCCTTGCCGAAGAAGGTTCCAATTGCGCGCCCGAGTTCTATACCTTCTCTCGGGTCATACTCTCTTGATACATACAACTTCATTTTATCACCTCATTCACCCACATAAAATGCACCTGGTCCCACATGTGCGTTCACCCACAGTTTAAGGTTCTGCCCGATCGTCGCATTTTCACCAATATTACAATTTGCGCCAATAACTGCACCAGCCATGATTTTGCAATGCTTTCCAATGCGCACATTTTCTGCAATTATGCTCTCAGAAATAGTTGTGTTCTCACCCACACAAACATTATCCCAGATTACCGTATTTGAGATTCTGCAACCTCTTCCGAGTTTTACATTGTTTCCAAGCACCGCAAACCCCTCAACTATAAGTTCATCAAAATCTGCGGTATCAGGGTAGTAAAGCACGCCTTTTTCATACCTTTCAATGTTGAAATTATTAGCAAAGCTCACTTTTCCATTGACTGCATCTCTGGTTGCGAAGAGGTAGGAACTATGTCTTCCAATATCATTCCAGTATTCCCTGAACTTATATCCATATATTGGATATTTCTTCTGGACAAGAAGTGGAAAAAGGTGTTTTGAGAAGTCAAATTCAACATCTGGAGGCACATGGGCAAGAACCTCTTTTTCCACAACATAAATTCCAGCATTTACTATGTTTGAGAATGCCTCGGATTCGCAGGGTTTTTCCACAAATCTGGTGAGTTTTGAGTTTTCGTCCATGGTGGCAATACCGTAATGAGAAACTTCCTCGGATTCTGAAAAAGCCACAGTAATCTTACTTCCCTTCTCAAAATGAAAGTCAAGGAGTTTGCGGAGATTGATATCTGTGATGAGGTCTGAGGAAGATACAAAAAACCAGTCCTCTAAAAGTTCTGATATTCTTTTAACTGCACCCCCAGTCCCGTATGGGAGATTGTTCGCCCTCACCTCCATCTTGATGTTCCATTTTTTCAGGTGCTGGATTACCTTCTCTTTTCTATAGTCCACAAGAAATACGAAATTATCAGCACCCGCATTTATAAAACTTCTGACTATTCTATCAAGCACTATTTCATTCATAAAAGGAATCATTGGCTTAGGCCTGTCCTGGGTGAGTGGAAGCAACCTAGAGCCCCTGCCTGCTGCAAGAATCACCACCTGCACACATCCTTTAATTCTGTGGGAAAATATAAATCTTGTCTTTAAAAGCCATACCCTTATATTTCCGCAGAGATACTCCAGAAAAAACGCAGGTGGAAAGAAATGTCGGCAATCAAACACAGGCGAAGATTGCGGGAAAAGGATTGCAGAAAGATAATGGCTGAAATTAACCAGATGCTTGGATGCGAAATAAATATTGGAGATAAGCCAGTGGATGTGGGGGAACTCGGGGAATTTCAGCTCTTGCTAAACGGTAGCAAAGTAATAGGGCTCATAATTAATAGCAGACCCTTTCCCTCGCTCCGTATTCTCCAGGAGGCAAATCCCACAAAAAAGTTTGTTGAAGTGGACATGGGTGCCCTTAAATTCATCATAAATGGTGCGGATGTAATGAAACCAGGGATTACCGCCTGCGATGAAGAAATAATTGCTGGCGACATCGTGTGGATAAGAGATTGCCAGCATAAGAAACCCATTGCAGTGGGAATTGCAATTGAAGATGGCAAACATCTCTTAAATAAAGAGAAGGGCAAAGGTGTGAGAACATTACACTGGGTTGGAGATAAAATTTGGGAAATGTGGTAATTAACTCTCCTTTATTAAGACCTCAAGTTCCCGCTCAAGAATCTTTATTTCCTGTGCATTGAGAGTGCTTTCGCCAAGTGAGATCAGGAACAGTCCCTCTGTTTCTGCTACCATATCTATTATTTTTCTTATGAATTTCACAACTGCATCAAAGCCATTTGCACTCACCAGAAATTCTATTCCATCAAGTGCAATCACTGTCCTTGGATTTTCATCCAACTTTTCCTCAATTGCATACACAATTCTTTCAAGAGAATGCCCTATGGTCTCTGCGTTTGTTTCCTTTTCTGTAAGCCAGTATATTGTAGAGCCCTGGAGTTTATCAAATCTCTCAACTATTCGCTTCGGATTGATTCTGCTGAAAATAATTGCAGGACATCCCGCCTCGCGCATCGTAGAAACAATCTGAAACACAATGGCTGGTCTTGTTTCCTCTACAAGATAACTGTGGCCCTTCTGCACATTGTACTTCAGCTTGCCTTTAAAACCGTACTTATCAGCATATTCCCTCATAGCCTCTTTAACCAGATTGAGGTCTATAGTCTGATTATTGATTGTGGAAAGTGCAAATAGACGGTTCAGAATAATTGAGATTTCCTCCACTGAGAGATTTATGCCTGCAACATAGTTAATCACCTCTGGTTCCAGAATAACGCCATGTTCCTGTGCGTACCTCTTCAAGATTTCTCTCCGTGTCTCAAAATCTGGTTCCTGGATATTTACCAGAAGCCCTTTTGTGAAACAGAGCAGAAGGTCAGTATCCATTTTTGGGATCTCCGTTGGAGAAAACCTGGAGGCAATCACAATCTGTTTCTCTGTATCCACAAGTTTTGTAATAATTCCAGCAAGAAATTTCTGCAATTCCTCCTTTCCAGTGCATTCCTCAAAATTGTCAATAAACAGTGCATCAGATGAAAGCAATCTTGTAGCTAAATTGGATGGATTTTCTCTGTATTTTTCAAAAATAGCAGACAACACTGGAAGGGTTGTGAACACCAGCGTTTTTTCTGCAAGCACACCTTGCTGCAATGCACCCGCAACTGCGTTCAGAAGATGCGTCTTTCCACAACCATCTGGGCCATGGAGAAATACAGGGTTATACAACCTGCCAGGAAACTTTGAAATTCCATATGCAACTGCATAAGCAAATCTGTTGGAGGTCCCAACTATAAAATTCGTGAGTGTGAATTTTGGTACAATCTTTCCAAGCGATTCTTCCTCCACATTGCATTTCAGGCATTGCCCATCTCTATCAAGCGGGCTTCCACATCTGGAGCAGAAAGGCACCACTTTTTCCTGTGTCTTTGCCCTGTGGTGGATTACCAGACTATAGACTGCAGTTTCTCTCTTTTTCCTTTCCTCATCTTCTTTCTGCTGTCTTATTAACTCTTCCAGCTCCTTGAGATGCTTTGTCTCTATTTCCACTGTTTCAGGAGTCTTTTCTGGGGCAATAGCCTGCTTGAGTGCGTCAAACATCCTTCTTATGTGTTCTATCTTTTCCTTTTTTGCAAGTGCATTTTTCAGATCAGAAACGGATTTTGAATGCTTTTCAAGAATCTTTGCATTTTCTAATAAAAATTTGTTGATCTCTTCTGAAAGGCGGAGAAATTCTTCCAATTCCCGAACCTTGCTCTCTGCAATTTCCGGGCTTTTTGCTGCAATTTTCTGGATTTCGCTTACATCTACACCTTTACTCCTCAGAATTCTGAGTTTGATATCTAGTTCTGTATCTTTTTTCGTCTCCAATCTTCCTTCTATAAACCCCAGAATTCTGTTTTTCACTTCATCTAGATTTACCTGTCCATGCAGCACAATCACTGTGGTTGGATTTTTTGACGCCTGCCAGATTTCCTTAGAAGCTTTTTCACCTGTGTATTTGTTTGTCTCTGTAATCCAGAATGTCTGGGAGACCTGACCATCATCCACAAGGATATACCCATGTGCTTCTTTTTCCATTGTTAGAATTACTTCTACATAACCGCAGAACCTGTGTTTCTTTAAGTTCAGCAGGAGATTTTTCAAAGCATCATCACTGCCCGCAAGTTTTCGAAGCACAAGTCCCTGTGGAATTCCCATCTCGTACATCTATCCTTTGGATATAAATGTAAGAGGTTATTTATAACCTTCTCTATGTTGGAGTTGAGATCTACATTCAGAGGATTTTAATACTCCTTGATATTTGTTTCTTTGATGGCCTTCCAAATCACCCCCCAAATAACATTCAAAAGGGAACTTGGACTCCTTGAAGCCACAATGATTGGTGTGGGGGCTATGACAGGGGCAAGTATTTTCGTTCTTGCAGGTCCAGCAATAGGACTTGCAGGTCCAGCAGCAATAGTTGTGATCCTTCTTAACGCTCTTGTGTCTTTGCTTACTGCACTGGGTTACGCAGAGATGGGTGCAAGTTATCCAGAGGCTGGTGGTGGTTATCTCTGGGTAAAAAGAAGCCTTCCAAAACCATTTGATTTTGTTAGCGGCTGGATATCGTGGTTCGGGCATACAATTGCATGTGCATTCTACACGGTAACTTTTGCCCTGGGCATGCGGTGGTTGTTTGAAATTTACGGGATTGCAATTTCATTTCAATATCTCAACCAGTTACTTATTCTAACAGTGCTCTCCGTGTTTACTGCAATAAACATAATGGGAACAAAGACCACAGGTAGATCACAAGCCTACATCACCCTTATCCAGATTGCAATAATTCTTTTCTTTGTGATTGCTGGAATTATTGCACTTGTGCAACAGCCAGATGCGTGGACACACTACACCCCTTTCCTGCCAGAAATCAATGGAGTTTTAGTGGCAATGGGTTTACTTTTTATTGCGTTTGAGGGTTATGAAATCATTGCCCAATCTGCAGAGGAAGTTAAAAATCCCGAGAAGACAATTCCAAAGGCAATCTTGCTCTCTGTGGGAATTGTAACTTTGCTCTATGTCCTGCTCCTGTTCTCCATTCTCGCAATCCTCCCTCCAGACGAGATTTCAAGTATGGGTGAATTTGCGGTTATCGGGGGAATTGCACATGTGCTTCCAAAGTATGGTCCTGGTATAATGATCCTCGGACTTCTGATTGGTACTGTAGCTACGCTCAATGCCACAATATACTCCTCATCCAGAGTTTCCTTTGCAATGGGAAGGGACGGAACATTTCCCAAGTTGTTCGGAACACTTCATCCAAAGAGAAGAACACCTTACATTTCTACACTTATTTCTGCATGCCTGATTGGTTTTATTGCAATTGCACTGCCAATTTACGATATTGCTGCTTCTGCAGATATTATGTTTCTTTTACTTTTTATACTTACAAACATTTCTTGGATTCTCCTGAGATATGGGGAACCAGATGTAAAAAAACCTTTCAGAGTTCCCCTCTTTCCACTTGTGCCGGTGCTTGCAATCGTATTTATGGGAATAATTGCAGTGATGCTTTACCAGTTCAGCCCAATTGCATGGTACATTGCGATTATCTGGATTGAAATTGGTGCTGCGGTGTATTACTTTGGCGGTGGAAAAAAGAAGTTGGAATCCGAGAAGGATCTGAGTGTGCTGGGAGAGATGATCCGCGTAGATAGAAAGAAGTTCAGTGTGCTGGTGTGCATTCCCCCTGACAACAAAGCAGAAGCACTGGTGCATCTGGCTTCAAAAATTGCGAGAAATAACAAGGGCCAGATAATCCTTTATTCTGTGCTTGAATTACCGCGCCAGATTTCAATCAAAAGTGTGAGTTATAGAGAGGCAGATGCTATTATAAAAAAGCTAGAGAAAGCCTCTGAGATTGCAAAAAAATATGATGTATCTTCCGACTACTTTCTTTCAGTATCGCACACTCTTGTGGATACAATCTGCGATTTTGCAGATGATATGGAAGCAAATATTGTGCTCATGGGATGGCGCGGAAGATTCTACAAAGGTTTCCTCCTAGGTACCCACATTCCTAGCATCCTTAAAAAGCTCAAGACCAATGCAATTATATACAAACCCCCAAGAGATAGAATTCCAAATAAAATTACATTAATTATCAAACTCGGTTCGGACATGTCCCTGGCTTTGAAAATTACCCATATACTGGCAAAAGAATACGGTGCAGATGTAGATATTTTAAATGTTGTACCAGAAAGACGAAAAATTCAAATGGGAATGGATTTTTTTGCAAGTATTGAAAGGAGTTTCAGAAAAGAGAGCATCCATTTCAGAATCTCATATGTGCTTGTCAGTGAAATACGCGATAGAATGAAGGCATTGGAAACAGGATTTCTTGTAATGAATGCAAATGATCTCTGGGACTTATCAGAGCATCTCATAGGCACAAAAATCCATATTCTTGAAAAAGCCAGATACGGAATTCTTCTCGTCCACCAATATAAGTCTGAGCGGAAACTTGAGTCAGAAGAAATATCAATGATGCACCATTAGTTGTTCTAAGTGTCTAAGAGGATCTTTCCATTTTCAATGATTGCCTTTCCATCTATGTAGAGTGTGGGTTTAAGAATTACGCCATGTGCCTGATAACCGCACCTGATTTTACCCCCAAATCTGGAGTTGTCACCAAAGCCTATGTGCACCGTTCCCAGCACCTTATTATCTTCCAGGGGATGCCCTATTAGTTTGGCGTTTTTGTTTAGACCAATACCAAGTTCTGCGATGTTCCTCCCAGCCTTCCCAAACGAATCCATGTTCTTCAGAATGTCTCCATCACTTGCACTTTCCACAAACCCATCTTTCACGGTAAATGTCAACGGTTCACTGAGAAGTTTGCCAAAGGAACCATCAATTACAATCTTTCCATTTGTAGTTCTTTCATCTGGGGGTGCAAAGAATTCGCCAGCAGGCAATGTGGTAAAATCTCCACGATTTCTGCAGAGTCCATCATCCTTATCTATCCAGTTATATTTTGTGAATTTCATTGTCACATCTGTACCTTTTTCAGAGGTTACCCTTACCTCCTTAATTTTACTGAACCGTTCCTTAAATTTCTTAAGCAAACTTTTTATCTCAGTATAATCTGCAGTAATTCCCCCACTGCTCACAGAAACTTCTACAACATCTGGTATGCTTACAATTCTCGCCTTTTTGTTTGCTTCCCTTCTTGCTACCGTGTGTGTCATTGAGTATTTTGTAAGGATGATGATTACATCCATTTCGCACATAAATTTTGCTACACTTTCAAGTGGTTCCGCACCATCTTTTTCTGCAACTGGCAATTTTAGCATTACGACCTCAGAGCCAGTTTCATATGCGGCTTCAAAGAACACATCTCCAATTTTTTCTTTTTCTGTGTCTGTTATAATCAGGAGTTTTTCTTTTGGCTTCAGATCAAGACATGTTTTGAGCACATTTCTTGCACCATCAATCAATGCCATAAATTACCATAAAACTTGAATGCAGATATATCTTTCGAAAACCATCTGGAACTCCAAACATAACTTCTGTCCCCTGTACCACAGATTTCGTAAGTAGATTTTTACAGTAGGATATATATTCGGGGGAGATGGGTTATGATGTTCAAACAATTGAGAAACATAAGTTTTGTTTGAAAATTCAAAATTTTTAGACTTAGTAAATTATTTATAGTAGTTTGTATATACTGTATTGATGAGCGGAAAAAACAAACCCAGAATAATACACTCTTGCCGCTGGATGGAATAGCAGGGCTCATCCAGAATATTGCATTTATTCAAACCAGAATTG
>JBMFNP010000014.1:0-34721 GCA_049970095.1 Thermoplasmata archaeon
AAAAACAATATATGCTCAATCCAGCGATATAAAATCCCGCACATATTTAGAGTATCGCAAAGATATGAAGAAGAAAGCAATTGCTGAGTTAGAGGTATTAGAATGGCTGGAAAGTAAAGTGAAAGAATTGTATCCAAAGAAACAAGGTGTTCCCAAAGAAAAATTTGAGAGATTACTTAAACCAGATCCTACTTTAAAAAATCTCTGTCGGAAAATAGACGCTAAGATTTTCATACTTAACTTTCAACATGATTTGAATAAAATCCCACAAAATGCCAATCTCTGGCTTATTTATCTTTTAAGTTATATAAACAAAGATATTCAGCTTGAAGACATCTCCAAGATTGTCTACTGTATTGATTTTCTTTATTCTAAAATAGAACTAAAACCAAATGAACTTACTCAGTTAAGTGGTAAGATTGAAGAATTGATGAGAATGATTGATAGATTCTGCAATTTTCATTGCTTTTTCCGGCACTGGATTTGCTTCACTGGCTCTTCCTGCCTTTGTGTACATTATTCCGACAGTATCGCACTTCCAAGGTATCCTTTCTTACCTGCCTCTTCAAGATTTGGGTATCCAGCCTGAGGGTATAGGAAGAACACCAACTCTTTAGGTTCTATGCAAAACCTCAATTTTCCGCTTCCTATTTATATCTCTACTGTATTCTCAGAGCATGAGCAATATGAAGGAATTGGAAGAACTGGATGTTTCCGCAAGCATGAGCAAGACTATTTCTGTGCTTTGGAGTGCACTTGCAGAGGTAGAGAACGCACTTGCCAACGGACACGAAGGAGAAGCAAAAGCACTTCTTGACATAGTGGTAAAGAAAGTAATGGAAACAGAGGAATATTTCTGGAGACCTGTGGATTCCGACGAAATCTACGATAAACTAAAGGCAATATATCAGAAACTGGGAAATGAGACGATGGCAAACGAATGGGGAAAAAGAATCAATCTCAGGAAAGCAAGAGAAATTGAGTTTTTGGGCAGGGTGCAAAATTTCTGCGGCAACAACACACTTGCACTTGAGTACTACACGCAGGCAGCAGCTCTGGCACCAGAATTCCAGCTTGCGCAGGATGGAAAGAAGAAAGCAGAAAAAAGTGTGATGAAGGCAAAACGGGAGATGGATACACTGCTCTTAAGAACCTCAGGAAACACAGATACTCTTATGAAGATAGGCATACTACTTCTCAACCTCAACAAGGTGGATGAAGCGATTCAGCACTTCAAAAGTGTGCTTGCGCAAGGAGAAAATCTGGAGGCGACCACCAGGCTTGGACTTGCCTATCTGAGTGCAGGCAAATATGAGGAAGCAAAGAAATGTTTTGAAAAGGTGCTTGCAGAGAAGCCCAGTTCCCTGAATGCCAAGCGTGGAAAAAATTATGCTAACTACTTTCTCGGAATTGAGAGTGCTGTGGAGTAACCACGGAATTTTCTGAGGAAAACCACAACAACCGAGAGAATGTCAGAACCTCAATACCGAGGGCTACTGCTGGAATAAATTCAATTACACTGTTACTACCCCATGGGCGGTCAACAAAGAGCAACACAAATGCAATCAGCGAAATTATACCCGTCACTGTGAAGATTATTCTGTTATAACCCCTAAGTGAAAATGAGAAAACAAGTAAAGAAACTGGCACCGCAAAAAAGAAAACAGAAGAGACAAGCGAATGCACAACCCCGAAGTCCTCAGAAAACAGTCCTGTGAGAAAGATAAAGATCATTCCAGTCAGGAGGATACCTACACCCGTCTTCCCTTTTCTGTTATTGAACACACCCGATATAGAAAGCCCGATGGAAAAGATTATGCCAGAAATTCCACCAACCATGAGTGAAAGGTTAAACAGAACACACACTTTGAGCCCATCAAACACATAGTTCGTGCCCATTTTCGAATTCCCAAGGTCACTCAGCCAGTTATAAAAAAAAGAGAACCATGGAGAACATGCAATTGCAATTCCAATTCCGAAAATTGTGAACAAATAACCCGCAATGACCACTACCACGGAAGCTCTAACTATCTGGATTCTTTTCATAGGTTATGTCTACAAAAGAGGTGGTAATTTAATTTTATGGTCGGTGTTCACAGTATCTCAAATTCTCCCATTGCCCGTGCATCTCGCCAGGAATATGCGCAGTATCTGCTTTCACATACTCTGGATCAAATCTGAGTCTGCAGAGCATTTCCTGTGGCATCGAACGGGTTGCAGTGAAGAGGGCAGCCCTTCGGACCACATCATAGGGAGTGATTTCTGGAATCATACTCTGGGTTGCAGACAACCATGCTGGCTCTGTCACCTCCCAACCCTCTGCTCCATAAAGCGCACCGAGCCCGTACCTTCCATAATTGGAACGGAAATTCAGAAATTCTACTGTGAACATATTGAAGAGTTTCTCGCGTTCATTCTCATTCTCCCGGAAAATCTTAATAAGGTCTATCACGGCCTGGGCAGCATAAACTGTACTCTGGAATGTAACCCTCGTATCAATTATGTCCCAGAACCTGGAGCAGGAACGGTTAGCAGCCAGCACATGGTAATATGCCCTTGCAGCCCTTGCAATTCTTTCATGATTTCCTGAGAGCCCGATAGTTCTATCCGCAATTGCATCGTATGTGAGCAAAGAGCGGTCTGTACCCATTGCAAGGTAAACTGGTTTGAAATAAATGCGGTTGTAAAGCACAAGGAAGTTTTTAATCACATCAGGATTTCTCACACCGCTTTCTGCGGAAATTATCTCAAACACCTTATTGCGTACATTTCTGGTAACTATATAAAGAAACTGGTTGTATCCCTGTTTCCATATCTGACTTATTTTTAGTCTTCCAGCCTTTCTAGATACCACCTTGCCATCCATTCTTCTGATGCCTGTCCATCTGGTATCCGATGTCTTGCCATCCGCAAGCATGTCTGCATAGTCAGACCAGCTTGAATTTTCTTTTATTTTTGCACAGAACTCCTTGCTCTCTCCCTCACCATCCCACCTTTTTAAGGCATTGGTCAATTTGTGGTGAATGTAATCAGAGATTGAAATGGTCCCAATACCTGATTTATTCAGTTCTGAGAACAGACACCGGAATTTCTCAACCTGCTTTCCGTTGGATACTAGACTTTCAAGGTCACTGGCAAGTGTAACTAGATATGGAATACCTTCTGTTTCCTTAACTTCGTCCCTCTTCATTGTAGTTTTTGAAAGCATCTCAGTAACAAACTCCTTGCAGGGAATATCTGCTTTGTTGAATGCAAAAATATCACTCAACTCTGGAATTCGTCCAAAAACAAAGATTTTTGTATCTGCAACTTCTACATAATTTAGTGAATAAAGGTAATGCTCATATTTTGGTTCAAGAAATTGCCTTTTGTCAAGTATAAAATAGAGTTTTGGCTTTTTCACACGGAGGTGCGGGTCGCTGAAGAACCTTGTGGCGAAAGCATTGGCAACAATATTTGCAGTTTCTGATGTGTAAAGAGCTTCTGGAAGCCAGACCCCATAAATTCTCATGTCCTCCCTTTCCAAAATAAACTTATCTGAGATTGCAAATGCAATGTCCCACATAATCCTTGCCACTACTTCCTGCTCTATTCTGTGCATCAGGGAGAGTGGAGGATGAAAGGGGGGTGTGGCAACAAACTCCACGCTTTTGTCAAAAATTGAGAGCAAATCTAGAAGTGAAGAAATCCCAAATTTGTTTGCATACATCTGAAGAGTAAAGGGTTCAATATCTATTGAAACCATTTTTTCCTTTCCATTTCTTAGGGCATTAGGAAATAATCTGTAACCATTTAGCACAGCATCTGTCCAGTTTCTTCCATAAACCGTGGTGCCTGCAACATCAAGGTTGAGCGGAGAATGTCTTTCAGTAAACTTCACAGGCTCAAATGGTGAATTTTCCTCTATTTGAATAACATCCCCTGGTTGGTATCCATGCAGATGATAGGAGAAGTGCAGATACATTCAAATGCCCTTAGATTTTTGCGGCGAGAATAGAGGAGTGCAGGTCTCCAAACCTTGTCTCCAGATTTTTTGCAGCTTTCTTTATTATTGTCTGGGGTTTTTCCCGTGTGTCTTTCACCTTCACATATATTTCATAGTTTGTGAGGTATGGATGGGCCCTTATCGCTCTTGCCTCCTCCACATTTGGGTCATTCAAGATTTCTTCTACAAGAGGCATCACTATAGTTTCATCTGCACCAAGAATTTCAAACTTTATGCTCTGCTTTTCTTTTGAAATGAGATTTATTTTCATCTCCATAAATACACCAATAGAAGTTAATATCATGGGGGTTTTAAAACTTTCTGATAGGCGAGGAGGATAAGTTTTGGTTGAAATCTCGGTTTCCTAGTTGAGAATATTAGATAAATCTCATCAACCAAAGTTAAGGCTCCCTCTGTACTCAACATATTTAAATACTCCCACTTCTACTGGGGTGCTGGTTATGGATGAAAGATTGCTCTTTCTGCTGCCATTGATTTCCTTCCTGATTACTCTGGTATTGATGCCTTTCATAATAAGGAAGTTAAAGGGAGCAGGTTTCACTGGTATTGATGTTTATAAGTTAGAGAAGCCGAAAATTGCGGAAATGGGTGGCATCGGGATTTTTGCAGGTGTGATTGTTTCATTATCCATAGTAAGCGTGTTCAATTCCATATTTGAAATTGCAATGCTGGTGCCCCTCTTCGTGATTTTTGCATTCTTTGGGTTTGGGCTTTTTGATGATATGTTTAGCATAAGTGGTAAGAGATTCTCCTTCTTGCGAAAGATGCTGATGGTAGTGCTTCCCTATCCCCTTGCACTGCCTGTGATATTGCTTTCCCCATCTTCTGTAAATGTGCCTCTGGATGGAAGTTTTGAACTCGGTGTGCTTTTGATTGTTGTGGCACCGCTTTATGTTGTGGTGTGTGGCAACCTGGTAAATATTTTCTCAAATTTCAATGGTCAGAGTGCTGGTAATGTGATAATCTGTTTTATTTTCATACTTGTGAAGCTTCTCCTGCTTGAGCATTTTGAAAGCTTGCCATTGCTCCTTTTGCTCATGGGTGCGGTTTTAGGTTTTCTTGTGTTTAACTGGTATCCTGCAAAGGTTTTTCCAGGAAATTGCGGTGACTACATGATGGGTGCAATGGTGGGTGTGTTTATTGTTATAAATGGCTTGTATGCATTTGGCATAATATTGCTTGCACCAATGATCCTGCATTTCCTTCTTGCAATGTACTGGGTCAACTTCAAAAGATCAAAATACGAACACAAAAAGTTTGGAGATGTAAGAAAGGATGGAACAATTTCTGCTCCTCACCCATATTATCTCTCCTGGTTTTTCCCGTATTATTTCAAGCTTAGAGAAGAACAGATTACCCTAATTACAATGATTCTGAGTGCAGTATGTGGAATTATAGCAGTGATGTTAGCATAACCCTATTTGTTCGCAGAAGCATACCAGTCCCAGATCTTTCCACAGCGCTCATCTTTCTTTCCGTTAATCAAATCAGGGATAACACGGTTATCATTCCATGCCATCCTTTCTTCATCAGGGTTTTTGTAGTCATATAACCTTGATACGAAATATATCAGTATGACTGGCTTAACACCAATTGCCTTGAAACCATGCCAGTATTTCCCAGGAATTCGCACAATCCTTGGTTGCATCTCTGTAAGCACAAACTCGCACAATTCCCTGGTTAAATCATCATAACAGCAGAGCTTTAGAGTGCCATCTACTACATAGAAGTAATCAACCTGACCACGAAGATGCCGGTGCCACGCCCGCACAATTCCAGGGTAGGTAATACTCATGTTTACCTGCACAATTTCATCACTGAATATTTCATTCCAGTCCTTCCGAAATACCTCATTGAAAAATCCCCGCTCATCCACAAACCTTTTCAAATCCTTTACCACAACCCCTTCAAGCATCTAACCACCCCATCTCTCTAAGCCATTCCTCAAATGTTGCTGGCTTCTGCTTCAAATATTCCAGTGCCTTGCTTACATCAAGCGATGAGTTTGCTGGCCTTTTTGCTTTCCAGTTCATCTGCTCCATTTTTGCAGCTATCACCTCACCTGGAAGCCCGAAAAACTCTTTTACCTTGCATGCCATCTCATACCTGCTTATCCCCTTTCTGGATGCAATGTGCCACACACCTGTGAGCCTGCGCTCAACAATTTCCAGGATTGCTTTGGCAAGATATACATTGTATGTAGGAGAAACCACATTATCTACAAGGGCATTCACACTTTTCCCCTTTCTGAGATTTTCATAGAGCCAGAGAACAAAATTCTTTTTTCCGCTTGCTTCCTCTCTGCCAAATATAACAGATGTGCGCACAATTGCGTAGCTTATGCCAGACGAAAAAATGAGATTTTCTGCAAGCGATTTTGATTTTCCATAGATATTGACGGGGTATTTTTCATCACTCTCTTTGTAGTTTCCCTGTGCACCCTCAAATACATAGTCAGTTGAAATAACCACCAGGAAAGCATCTTTCTGATTTGAATATTCAATAAATGGTATGAGGGAATGTGTGTTGATTGCATAGGCAAGTTCTGGGTTTACTTCACATCCATCCACATCAGTCATTCCACTGCAGAACACAATATTTTTTGGATTTATGTGTTCCAGGAGCTTTCTTGATGCGGTATGATTTCTAACATCAAGGTGAAATGCATTTGGAGCCTGTGGCTGTGTGTGAAAGTAAGTATAAACTGGATTTGCAAGTCGCACGATTTCCCTGCCCAGTAATCCTGTACCTCCGACAACAAGTATATCAGTGTTCAAAGCCTACACCTAACACTTTTTCATTCACAAGGGGTTTCCACCACCACTCATTCTCCATATACCATTTTACCGTATATTCCAGCCCCTTCTTGAATGGAACATTTGGGCGCCACCCGAGTTCACTGAGATTTTTACCACTTAAACTGTATCTCAAGTCATGTCCTGGCCTATCCTGTACATGATTGATTTTGAGTGTTTTGCCCATAATTTTCCCGATTTGTTCCACAATTTTAATGTTCTCAATTTCTTCAGTGCCAGGGATGTTGTATATTGTGCCCTTCTTTCCCTTCAGAAGCACTGTATGGATTGCATCCGCATTATCCTGCACATACACCCAGCTGCGCACCTGTTTTCCACTTCCATAAACAATGATATCAAGGTTGTTCAGCGCCCTGATTACAGTTTTCGGAATGAACTTTTCTGGAAACTGGTATGGACCATAGTTGTTTGCAGAGCGTGTAATTGAAATGTTAAGCCCGTAGGTGCGCACATAGGCAAGCACAAACATATCCTGGCTGGCTTTTGTCGCAGAATAGGGGTTTGAGGGTTTAAGTGTGGATTCCTCGGTGAATGATCCCTCCAGAATCTCTCCATAGACCTCATCTGTTGAAATATGTACCATCCTTACCTCTCTTTTCTGCTTTCGCATCCATTCCAGAATCCTGAACACACTTTCAAGATTGTTCCTGTAAAATTCTTCAGGGTTTTTTATGCTTCTATCCACATGGGTTTCGGAGGCAAAGTTAACGATGCAATCAATGTCAAGGTTATCTGGCAGGTAATCTTTTGCAAGGTCAATTTTCAGAAATTCATGGTTGAGTTTGAGCCCCTTTAAATTATCTATGTTGGAACCGATACCTAATTTGTCTGCGTTGATTACCTTTCCATCAAAATCTCTGTTTTCCAGAAACCTGATGTAGTTTGAACCGATAAATCCATAACCGCCAGTAACTAATATGTTCATTTCATTCACCTAGTGCAATTTTTGTGTTTTCACCCACAACCATTCTGTGTGCCATTGGTTTTCTCTTTATCTGGGTTATCTCTGTGCCAGTGCCAATTATGCTGTCAATTATTTTTGTGTGTGCATCAATCACAGTGTTATCAAGAATAATTGAATTTTCAATTTCACAGGAACGGAGAATTACATTGTCTCCGACGCTGGTATAAGGCCCTATATATGTTCCGTTTTCAATTACTGTGTTTTCTCCGATAATTGCAGGACCCCTTATGGTTACATCATCAGAAATTTTTGCAGTTTCTGCAATCTGCACCCTGCCCTGGGTTTCACATTTTATGTGTGTGGGGAGTTTCATCTCAATTTTATCCAGTACAAGTTGATTTGCGGCAAGAATATCCTCTGCGGTACCAGTATCTTTCCACCACCCATTTATGAATTCATATCCTACATTCAGCCCGTCTGATAGCATGTTCTGGAGCATATCCGTGATTTCAAGCTCACCGCGCCATGAAGGTTTGAGTTTGCTGATGTAATCAAAGGCAACTGGTGTTAGATAGTAAATCCCTGTAATTACATAGTTAGAGGGCGGATCCTTCGGTTTTTCCAGAAGTTCCACAAGTTTTCCCTCTTTGCTGAATCTTGCAACTCCAAATTTTTGAGGGTTTTTGTGAGGTGTGAAAATAATCATTGCATCCATGCTGCCCTGCTCAAATTTTTTTGTGAATTCCTGAATGCCAGCACCAATAAGGTTATCACCAAGATATACCAGAAATTTGTCATTTCCAACAAAATCCTTTGTAAGCCCTACTGCGTGAGCAATTCCCAAGGGTTTTCCCTGGTGAATATAGGTTATCTTGCATCCCAATTTTGAGCCATCACCGTAAGTCTCAATCACCTTCTCTGCAAAGATTTCTCCAAGAATAATTGCAATCTCTGTAATGCCTGCTTCCACCAGAGCCTCTATTGCATACTGGGACATTGGCTTGTTTGCAATTTTTATCAGCTGTTTGGGACCTGTGTGTGTCAGAGGGCGCAACCTTGTGCCTGCACCACCATGCAGTATAACTCCCTTCATAATTCACACAAAGGCTTCTATTAAATTAAACTTTCTGAATGTGGTGTCTTGCGTAATTTCGCCCTTATTTGAGGTTATGCAAAGCGGTGCAACAAAACAAAGGTTTATATACTTCCAATATATTCCCTATGTTGTAGGCAAAATGTATGCACGCAGTAAGTAATTACGCATCACGATGACTCACTCTCCCTCCTTTTTTTATTTTTTTGTGTATTGTGGGGGCAGAGTTTTTACCAAATAATGCGTTCATTTGCATGATAAAACAAATTTGACATACTATCTAGAATACAGGAGTATGAGTTGTGCAAGCAGTGCCTCCAGCTGAATTCTTTCGTTGCTTCCTTCTGAAACTCGGAAATCTGCCTCTCCAATTTTTTCCACAGTTTTCACCTTCAGTTCCTCGTCAATGTTTGAATCCATAATGTACCTGTGGAAGTCCTCTAGAAAATCCTGGGCACTCAACCCCTGATAGATGAGGAAATCGTCCAGAACCCTTTTTGCCCCATTAAAATCCTTTTTCATGAGGTAATTTATCAAATCTCTTATCTGGTCTCCTTTCAGGTGTCCAGTTGTCTCATAAACTATCTCCATGGTAATCTTTTCTTCAGTGGCACTGCATGTCTGAAGAATGTTTATTGCTCTTCGCACATCTCCGTTTGAAAGATACGCTATTGACTCCAGTGCGTCATCATCTATCTTCAATTTTTCTTTTTCTGCAATCTCTTTTAGACGGGCAATTATAAGATTCTTGCTCACAGGTACAAATCTGAACACTGCGCATCTTGACTGGATGGGTTCTATGATTTTCGAAGAATAGTTACAGGAAAGAATGAACCTACATACCCTTGAATACATCTCCATAGTTCTTCTCAATGCGGATTGAGCATCTGGTGTGAGTGCATCTGCCTCATCAAGAAAAATTACCTTGAAACTAATGCTGCCCACTGGGGTAATTCTTGCAAATTCCTTTATTTTACCTCTCACAACTGGAATGCCCCGCTCATCTGACGCATTCAACTCTATAAAGTTGTTCTGCCAGTTTTCCCCGAAAAGTTCTTTCACGAAAGCAAGGGCACATGTAGTTTTGCCAGTGCCTGGAGGTCCTGCAAACAGTAGATGGGGCATTGACCTTGCAGAAACATAACCCTTCAACTTGCTCACAATTTTTTCCTGACCTATGACCTCGTCCAGTTTGCCTGGCCTGTACTTTTCTACCCAAATTTCAATCATTGGTGCTCTAATTGTCTCCTAAATAAAATACTTTTCGCTGTTTCATTAAATTTCAACCAGTAAATCTCTGTATTTTTCCATGCGGAGTTTCTTTCCCTCTTCTTGTACAAGCCAGGTCATCCAACATACCTCTATTGGCCTATAACCACACTCTCTGGCAAGTCTTTCAGTTTCTTTCACAAATTCTATATCATTCTCAACTGGCGGTCTCCCTCCCTTTACCAGAATTTCATTTACCACTCTTTTCACAATTTTGTCTGGCATCACAGTATCCACACCACCCATCATTCTCAGGTACTGATATGTTACGAGTCCAACGCCACATATTCTTCCTATTCCATCTTTTTCCCAGTGCTCAAGAGTGCTTTCCTTTCCCCATTTTCTCAGTGCAGCACGGTCATCATCATCCAGATTGCTGAGATAAGTGCCAATTTCCTTTGCAATTCTCCATGAACGCTTGTTTTTCCACACCTTCTCCAACTCGTTGATGTCTGTATGGCTCAGATCCCTGAGATTTTTTATTCTCTCAGAAACAACAAATTTTTTATCAAATTCCTTTACTTTTGGCACTACTGCAGTAAAATAATTGAGTCCAATTGAGGTAAATGCTGCATCAACTACCATCAACACCACATTTCCATGCCATCTTGCAGTATTAAGACAGCGTTCGCAGTGTTCTTTCAATCCTACAACTTTTTCCATGTATTCGTCAAGCACAGCTTTCAGTTCCATATGCCCTAACTCTCCTTGGAAATTATTTTCTCCTTTACAAGTGTGTCCCCCACATTTTTCATTCCAAGAGCCTTGAGTTTGCTGTATTTTGGTTTTCCATCTGGTGTACATCCTCTTGCAGCATAGAACTCATCAAGCATTGGATCCAGATGTACAACCTCACCTTTCGCTGGTCCTTCTGGCATTGGTTCATGCAACTGTCTATAAGGGAGAGTATCATCCTTTCTTGAGATTCCGAATCTTGCATTTATCCCTCTTCTCAACATGCAGATTCTCTCGCCAGCCATTCTCACCTCCTTCGGATGCACATATTCTTTGAAACCTGTTGTATATACAATCAACCTTGCATAATCTGGATAATACATAATAGGTGGCCACATTGTTCCATACTTGCATATTATAAGCGAGTCTACAATTGCGTAATTGGTTTCCATATCTTCCACAAGAATGCCTTTCAGTTTTTCGCTTCTGAGATCAAGAATAGTTTTTGCGTCTTCCCTGTATCTTTCCTTTGCAATATCCACATATCCAAGCTCATCAAGGCAGGAGATGCTTCTAAGATGGTCTGCACCCCGCACTGAGATTGCGTGGGTGAGCCCGATGGACTTATGTGCCCTTCCATCCTGTCCAGACATCTCAAGCCCTTTAACATGAATTGCAAATTTTTCTGCCTCATGCCCCAGTTTACTAGCAAGATTTTTCACGCCTTCAGCAAGTTCATTTCCAAAATTTCGTCTATAGGCAATATCATGGATGAGTTTTATAGTGGCTTCTACATCCCCCCACTTGATTTTTTCTTTGATTATTCCCCTTTCACTTAATTCCATTGCAAATGCAATTGATTTCCCTGTGCTTATTGTGTCCAGCCCCAGGAGATTGCAGAGATAATTTGCATAAACTATTCCATCCAGACGGGAGTTCAATTGATCGGAGCCAAAAGCCACAATTGTTTCGTACTCTGGTCCCTCAGTTATCGTGCCTGAAAAAGGTCCCTCTTCAATCACCGCAACATATTTACACTGAATTGCGCATCCCATGCATGCTTTGCGTTTTTTTCGCACATATTTTCTGATGGCTTCACCACCGATTTTTTCATAATCCCTAAAAATGCCTGTGCTGTGATTTTTTGTTGGGAGCCTTCCAATTTCCTGCTCTGCCTCTACTAAACTGGTAGTTCCATATTTTCCCAGGGATTCCTGGGCTGCAATTCCCCATCTTTCTTTTGTATATCTTTCCCTTGCCTCATTCACAAGTTCTAAAAACCTGTCAAAGTCATAAACAGGGATCTCTCCATCTCCCCGCACAGCAATTGCCTTCAGATTCTTTGAACCCATCACAGCACCAAGTCCAGTTCTCCCAGCAGCCCGGTATTTACAAACCTGGATTGATGCATATTTCACAAGATTTTCACCAGCAGGGCCAATACACGCCACCTCCGCATCTACAAATTCTTCCTTTATTCTGTCTGTTGTTTCCAGAACATCTTTGCCCCATAAATGTCCCGCCTTTCTCAATTCGGGTTTTCCATTATCAATTGCAAGATACACCTTATCAGGAGCCCTCCCCCGAATTATAACCATGTCATAGCCAGCGTATTTCAGCATAGGGCCAAAGAAGCCACCAGCATGGCTCTCTGCCCAGATATTTGTGAGCGGTGAACGGGAACACACCGCAAACCTGCCTGTAGGTGGAAAAGCAGTTCCATTCACGGGCCCAGTTGCAAAAATCAATACATTCTCACTGTCAAGAGGGTCTGTATTTGGAGTTAGCATTTCCCAGAGAAAACTTCCTGCAAGACCCACGCCACCTATGAATTTTTTTGCTCTGCTGGGTTTCAGTTTTTCCACCACAAATTTTTCCCTACTTAAATCCACAAATAAAATCTTACCAGTATAGCCATACATTTTTTCACCTCAGTAGAGTGCTCCTGTGATGCAAGCCTTTATGCATGCGGGCTCACCATCGCATAGGTCGCATTTCAATGCCTTCTTCAGTTTTTCAGAGTATTTTATTGCACCAAAGGGACAGGCGGAGACACATGCCCTGCAACCCGTGCATTTTTTCATGTCCAGAATTACTATTTCTCCTTCCTTTCTGATTGCTCCCAGGGTGCAGGCATTCATGCATGCAGGTGAAACACAGTGTCTGCACACATTTGGAACAACCTCCAGTTCATTGATCTCATTCACCCAGATTCTTGCCATTGAAATAGAGTATTTTTTTGTGTGCTGTGCAGCACACGCAAGCATACATGCCTTACAGTTTGTGCATTTTTCTTTTTCAATCATGATTCTTGTCCTTCTACCATGGTTTGCCATACAAACACCAGAACTATAGAAATGAATATGTGTATTTTAATTTTATTACTGCAGGGGAGGTAGATAGGTTATCTTAAAATCTTCAATATCTTAAAATCTTCAAATTCTTACAGTACCCACCCAAATTTCTACATTTCCGTGGTGATGGAAAGGTTAAAGAAAGTCAGAGTTAAGCCAAGGTTGACTTTCGCAAATGGAAACAGATAACTATATTAGAAACAATACTATTCTCTACCTGTGCTATTCATGAAAAAAACAGTAGTAGTTCGATACTTCCTTACATTCATCCTGATCTTGGTGAATGTACTGATATCTCATCCTGGAATTGCCCAGAACCCAGAGGTAGTTTCAGTAACCTGGTTTCCAGAGGTACCTCTTCCCAATGCCACAATAAAATTTACAGCAATATGTTTCAATATTACATCCATCCAGATACAGTTCTGTCTCAACGGAATATGCGGTTTACAAAAAAACATGGTTGCTACTGATAACCACATTTTTGAATACACATTCAGGCCAGGCAATGGAGACCAGTACACTTCAAATGGTGATAATCTTTCCTATGAACTCCTGCATGAAGGAAATATAATTTACTCTGGGTACCTTTATATTGTTGAAAATTCAAAACCAGAAATCAACAGTGTGGAATGGACACCAGCAACACCAGTGCTTGGAAATAATCTCACATTTACTGTGAATGCCACTGACGACCTTGGAATTACTGAGGTGGTCTGCAACATCTCATTCGGGAATGAATACTGGCTATTTGAAATGGAGAAAAAAGGGGATTTTTACCAGAAAGAGTTTCTGCCCCTTTACTCAGGCCAGTATTTGCTAAATCTCTCAGCATTTGATAATTCTGGCCAGTTCAGCACAAAAATTCTTGCATTCTTTGTTTTCCAGCAGAACAGAACAGATAACACACCACCCATTCTGGTGGAAGCCATCGGAATAAAAAAACCCGATGGAAAATTACATCTCAAAATCTACCTCTATGATTTCTCAGGAATTACCAGTGCGTATGTGCTTGCAAATGGTACATTGTATGCACTCAACCTCACTGGTGAGGGATATTACACTGCAGAAATTCCATGGTGTGAGAATGTCCAGATTCTGGCAGAAGATACTTATAACAACACCCTGAATCAGAGCCATAAATTGAATATCTATTATGAAGAAATTCCGAACAAATCTGGCACAGGCGTTGACGCAGATCCGCTGTTTGGAGCAATTGCATTCCTGATAGGGATAATTGCTGGCATCATCATTATGCTCTTTTTCAAAAATCATAGAATAGTCCAGAGCATCATCATAATTGTTCTAATCTCATCTCTCTTGCTTTCAGGTTTTGCAGGGATGGCAGGAAAAAGCAGGGAAGCTGGTGGAAATATATATAACGGAAACACCTGCTGGAGCTGCCTGGGTCTGCAGCCAAAAAATACGAATGTATTCTGGCTTGAAAACTATCCTAATGGAACCCCTGTTTTACATCCCCAATGGGTGCTGGATTACTTAATGCTGGGAAAACCTCTGCTTGTTTATGTGCACCAAATACCATGCACAGGGTGCGAAATTCAGTGGGCATCCATGGTGAAACATGGAATTGTCACGGAGGATGGGAAATTAGGTGAAAAGTATGCGGGTAAAATTTCATTTGAGATTCTGGATGTAACAATCAATTCTCCAACCAGAGAGAAAGGGATGGAGGTACTCCAGAAATACTCTATGGGTCCATTGGGCACACCTACCACTCTGTGTTTTACGAAAAAAGGAGATAAAGTACTCTGGTGGGTAAAATCTGGTGTGGTTTATTCTGGTGAATTAATTGGAGTCATGGATGAAGCAATCCACATGATGCATGGGTGAGAACTTGAAAATCAGAACATACAGAATTACCTTGCAGTTTCTCATCTTTGTGACCTTGAACCTGGGACTTCTGATAGGCTTCTACGGAATCCCCTTTCCTTTCTTTTACTGCCATGCATGCCCTGCTGCAACAGGACTTTGCCCGATTGGTGCAGAGCAATATGCAGTTATAGTTGATCCTTTCCTCCTGCTTTACATTCTTAGTTTTCTGTTTTTAATTGCAGTCCTTTTTGGAAGAGCCACATGTGGCTGGGGCTGTCCGGTTGGCACCTTGCAGGACCTATTTGCCCTGAAATCAAGGCATAGAGATTTAAAAGATAGATTTGCAAGGTTTGGAAAATTCATTGTTCTGGTTCTAACCATAGTGCTTTCATTCGTATTTTCTACAAAAGTGTTCACTGACATATGCCCAATTGGATTTCTTACAGGCACAATTCCAACGCTTCTTCTTATTCCAGGATATGTAGAACCAATGTCTCCATACTTTTATATAAAATTTGCACTCACCGTGATTTTCTTTGTAATGATTTATTTCGTAGCAAGATCCTGGTGTAGATATATCTGCCCCTTGGGTGCACAGTTCTCTATTTTCAACAAAATATCTGTAGTTAAAATTGCAAAAACAGTAAAATGTGTTGAGTGCAAGGCATGTGCTCTCTCCTGCCCGATGGGACTGGCTCCCTGGAAAGATACTGATAGCATTGAGTGTATAAGATGTGGAAGATGCGTGGAAGCCTGCAAACGAGACGGATTAAATTTCAGTATAAGAGGGAGAGAAAATGTTCATTGAATTTTATCTGTATGGATTGATTCTTGGCTTGTCTGTGTGTTCAGTATGTGTAGTCCCGCTATTCTTTATTACTGGTAGTAAAAAACACAGCATTGTTTACATGTTTTTAAGTAGGGTGTTACTTCTCTTACTCGCAGTTCCACTTATTTTCCTGCTTCCATATATGAGAATTGCTGGTAGTATTGCAATGCTGGGTGTGGGAATTTATGCGTTTATGCTTGCACTTGAGGGAAAATGTACAGTGTGTAAAGAAGGCACACTTGTCGCTGGGCTTGTTTGTTTCTCTGAAGGTTTGCCTGCAGTCCTGATGGCAGATGGTTTCCTTGATGGGATTGTAAACATCCTTCTTTTTGCCTTCGGAAATGTTACACCACTTATCCTCTTATCTAAGTTGAAAGTCAATCCAAGCAACAGGATGAAACTCGTATTCTCTGGACTTATAATTATAATTGCGATTTTTTACCTTTATGAGGGAATCTATCTTTTCGCAGGTAGTTTCAGTTCCAAGTAAAAACTGGTGGGGTAGTAAAGGGGGTGCCGCAGGGATCATGAGTGTTAAAAGGGTGCCTGAGTAATTGTAGATTTTTGCAGTAAAAAGCAATAAAATTTATAAAGGGATTGCTTTACCTGTTTGAAGAACGGAGGCACAAACCATGAGCGAAATCGAGGACATAAAAATTCGCAAGATCCTGGATAGTAGAGGAAATCCCACAGTAGAGGTAGAAATCTTCACATATGATGGCGGTTATGGAAGGAGCGCAGCGCCCAGTGGTGCTAGCACTGGAAAACACGAGGTGTGTGCATATCCTCAGAAGGGCGTGGATTTTGCAATTGAGCAATTTACAAAGAAATACATTCCCAAGCTCCTTGGACTGGAAGCAACCGAGCAGGAAGAATTTGATAACATCCTCCATGAATTGGATGGTACGGAAAACTTTTCAAATATGGGCGGAAATGTGGCTACTGCTGCATCTCTGGCTGTTGCATTTGCTGCTGCATCGGAGTATGGGATGCCACTCTACCGTTATCTGGGAGGCGCACTTGCAAAAACACTTCCCCTGCCCTTTGGAAATGTGCTCAACGGTGGAAAACACGCAGTAGGCTCAACAGACATCCAAGAATACCTGGTAGTTTCAAATGGGGAGACATTCAGAGATTCTGTTTTCGCCAATGCAATGGTACATAAAAAGGTGAAGGAAAAGATTACAAAGAAATACCCAGATGTGGCACTTGGGAAAGGTGATGAATGTGGATGGGTGGCAAAACTCGGAAATATTGAAGCTTTGGAGATTGTGGCTGAGGCATGCAATGAAGTGAGAGATGCTACAAAGGTTGAGGTCTATCCTGCACTTGACCTTGCTGCTTCTGAATTCTATGAAAAAGGTAAGTATCACTACAAAGAACAGACATTGAACCAGGAGGGACAGATTGACTTTATCGCAAAACTTGTAGAAAAGTATAACCTTTATTCTGTTGAAGACCCGCTGGATGAGGAAGATTACGAGGGTTATGTTAAACTGACGGAGAGGATTGGAGACAAATGTCTCATTATCGGTGATGACCTTTTTGTTACAAATTATGAGAGAATTGAGAAGGGAATTGAGATGGGCGCTGCAAATGCTGTGCTTATAAAAGTAAATCAGATAGGTACCCTCACCGATGCACATGATGCTGTGGCACTCGCTCACGATTCTGGATATTCTACTGTAATTTCTCATAGGAGCGGTGAAACAACAGATACTGCAATTGCCCATTTGGCGGTAGCATTCGGGTGTTTTGGAATAAAGACAGGTGTTATTGGCGGAGAAAGAATTGCAAAGTTGAACGAGCTTATCAGGATTGAGGAAGAGATTTATGGGGTGTAAACATGGCTGAAGCAACAAAGAAAAACCTGCTGGTTAACGAAGATTTGTATCTTACATCTGGTGTACACATCGGTACGCAGGCAAAAAGTGCAAATATGAAACGGTTTATCTACAAGGTGCGCACTGATGGATTGTATGTGATGGATGTCCAGCATACAGATGAAAGAATTCGTATCGCTGCAAAATTCCTTGCAAATTATGAGCCAGAGAAGATTCTTGTGGTCGCTGCAAGACAGTACGGGCAAAAACCAGTAAAAGTGTTTGCAGACACGATCGGTGCAAGGTGTTTTCCAGGGAGGTACATTCCAGGCACAATGACAAATTACAACATTCCAACATTTTTTGAGCCAGATGTGGTCTTCCTTACGGATCCTGCGGTGGATATCCAGGCGCAGAAAGAGGCGGTAAGCATAGGGATACCTGTGGTTGCTCTCTGTGATGCTAATAATGAGACCAGATATGTGGATCTTGTGATTCCCACAAACAATAAGGGTAGAAGGGCGCTGGCACTAATATACTGGCTACTCACCAGAGAAACACTGAAGGCGATGAACAAACTTTCTTCAGATGCAGATTATAAATTGACAATTGAAGATTTTGAAGCACCCCTGTAAAGATGAGAACCACACCATGCGGCGAGGAAAAACTTTACTGCGACGGAAAGCAATGTCCTATAAAGAGCATCTGGTTTGAAAAAGAGTGGGATTGCCCTGCATTTATCAAACAACCTAAGAGGGAAGAACAGAAGGCAGGGATGCCTGACCTGTTTAGGTATTGATGGGCCATCAGATACCCTCTATGATGTGCTTTTTTTTCCTTCTCGCATTCTTCCAGTATGCAATCAAACACACGGCAGCAATCACTACCCACTCCCGTAAAAAATAATAACCACAAAGATATATCCCTCTCATGCATATGAGAAGTTTGGTGTATTTAGGCGTGGTATGCTTTCTGCTTACTGGTGGAATGCTAAGTTCCCTTGGGATTCTGCTGACTGGGATCAAAAGTTTTGAGGAAAATGAAGACATTGCCATTTCTCCTGCTACTAATGAGGATTTTCCTGCGATGGCTGGATATGGAAACAATTTGTGGTTTGCAAGGGCGGAAATTGATGCTGATGGAGAAGCAAAAATTGTGCTTACCACAATTAATCTGACAAACAGGGAGATGAATAACCTCACAATTGCAAGTGTGAGTGCACAGGAAGTAATTTCTGAATCCACCGCACCTTCAATCGCAATACACAACCAGACAGTATATGTGTGCTGGGCTGAAAAATCCAGTGTAAGGATTGTGAGGGTGAAGGGCACAGAGTTTATGGGAAACACAACTATTTCTGGAATTGCAGAGTATTACCACGCGCCTTCAATTGCAACCTTTGGCAGCACAGTGTGGGTGGCATTTCTCTGTGGAAATTTCTCTGAAAACGCAAGAATTGTTGCTATCTTTGTGAATGCATCTGCAGATGTTGAGATTGCGCAAGTAGATACCCTTCCAATGGGTGCGCTCACTCCCAGAAAAATTGATGCACTCTATGATATATACGGAAATGTGCATTTTTTCATATCTGGCAGGAGTTCAATAGAGCACTATTTCCGCACAAACACAACATGGAACCATGAATCTCTGAGCCTCTTGGAGGAGGTAAGTTCTGAAGTTAATGTAAAATTTGTGAATGATATGGTGTATTTAGGATTCTCCTGTGGGAAAACCACAACTAACTTTACCCTTGCAAGCGGAAAACTCACCCAGAATGGAAGTATCCAGAACATGGAAACTGTGCTCCTTTCCTCCATACACACCCCCGCTTATGAGAATATCTATTTTGCCTGGAGAACATATATAGCAACTTCAGGTACAAAAACAATTTATCTGGCATGGAGTGAAGTAGAGGGCACAAATCTTACACTGAAGATTGGAAAAATGGTTTCTGGAGAACTCATAAGTATTAGCAGTGTTGGGCGAGGCAAAATCTGTGGAATTTTCGCTGAGATGGAAAAAATTCATTTGCTGGTAATCAAGGAGGCTATGCTCCACTATCAAATGTTCAGCATTTTGCGTGAAAATGTGCATCTTACAGTAATTTCCACAGAGCCACGATCAATTACCCTTTCATGGTCAAGAAATTATGATGAGGATTTTGCAGGCTATGAAGTTCATTTTGCATTTATTTCCAATTATACCCCTTCACCTGCGACCCTTTATGCTAATGTTTATGACCCTGAACACACAGAAATTACAGTGGAAAATCTTGAACTCGGAAAGGAATACTTCTTCTTGGTTGTAGTAAGATTTGCGGACAACACATGGATCCAGTCCAATTTCATTAGCTATAAGACACCTGAAGGAGTGGACGCTGTTGAGCCCTGGATTTCAGATTTGGACGCTGACGGATTCACAGTGAACTGGACATCTGTCACCTGTGACCATTATGAGGTGCATTTCTCCACAAACCCTGAGTTTCAGAATGAAACTGTGATTGAACTCGGAAGCACTGGCACATACTTCACATTTGATTCCCTGAACAGTGCTACTACATATTTTGTGTTTGTGCGCACCTTTGGAAGTTATGGTGATTACAACGACTCCAAACTTCTACCAGTACTTACAAAACCCAGGATCCTGAATGCTAGCGCAGATGTGGACGAAGTTACGCTCACATGGGAAGCACCTGGTAGTTTGTATTTTGAGAAGATGGAAGTGTATATTTCCACAAATCAGAATATGGTGTTTGAAAGAGAATCTCTGGCAACCACTGTCTTCACTCCCACGGTGTCCAACCTCACTTTCAAACTGGCAGAAATGTGTGTGGAATATTATTTCGGGATTGTGGTGTATAACACATACTGGGAAAGTGAGAAATCTACAATTGTTTCAGCCACCACATTTTTGCCTGCAATTCCACAGGTGCGGATCATAAAGCATGAAATCCTCAACACCACTGCAGTCAGAATATTATGGTCCCCAGTTGACTACAAGTACTTCTCAAGACTAGAAATTCATATTTCTTTTGATAAGAACTTCACACCCTCTGACCACACAATATTTCAGACAATCTACACTCTCGGAGAAACCAGTACAGAAATCTACGGGCTCACCCCAGATGTTCCATATTATGTAAAACTTGTGCTTGTGGATTCCTTCAACCAGCGCTCCGTGTCAGAAACTCTCTGCATCCGCACAACCTCTAGTATAGATATTGTCCAGCCAGCACCTGAAATCCCCTTCTATGTTTACGGCATTCTCCTCCTTGTATTTTTCATCACCTCTATAATTTCCGCAATTTTTCAGGAATGGAAAACCAACAAATAAATAGTAGCGTGCAGATACCCTTTCAGCCCATCAGGCCATGCTATTCGCAAACTCTGAGGCTGTGCTGAGTGATGCGCGAATAACCATCAGATGGGCTACAAAAACAAAAATAAGGGCAGGATACTATGCTTCCAGGTTTTGCTTGAGTTTTGCCAGATTGTAAAATAACATGCTCGTGGTGACAGGTCCCACTCCTCCAGGCACTGGTGTAATATAACTGCATTTTTCCTTGAGGGAGGCAAAATCCGCATCCCCTACGATTTTTCCATCTTTCCTGTTCATTCCGCAATCTATCACAAAACTTCCCTGTTTAACCTGAGTGCCTTTAAGAAATTCTGGAATGCCAACCGCACACACCACAATATCTGCATTTGATGTATAATATTCCAGATGCTTTGTGTAAGCATGGCACACAGATACCGTAGCATCTGCATTCAGGAGGAGGGTGGTAAGGGGCTTTCCGATAACTGGAGAGTGGTTGATTATGCATACATCTCTGCCTTTCAGTTCAATTCCAGTGCTCTCAATTATTTTTATCACTGCTGCTGGGGTACAGGGGAGTGGAGTTTTGCGAGCAGGTTTACGGTAAAGCTGTCCGAGATGTCCAGCACACATACCCTCAATGTCCTTTTCCAAGGGTAAACTGGCATACACCTTTTCCATCTCTACATTTCTGAATGGTCCTTGAATCACAATTCCATCACATCCAGAGAGCTCTAGGATTTCAGAAATTATATCTGATGTGGTAGCATGTTCGTCCACTGCTTTTTCAACAATCTCTACTCCAAGATTTGCTGCATTTTTTTTCACAACGCTTGCGTACACCCTTGCAGATGCAGCAGAACTGGAGATTATACCCACCTTGGAACCCCTCACAACCTCCCCTATTCTCTCATAAATCCCAGCCGCAATTTCTCTTCCGTCAATGACAACTGCCAACTATATCACTTCTTCCTTTTCTGGAGGTCCACAAGTGAAATCTCAAATATCAGAGTTTTGCCAGCAAGTGGATGGTTTCCTTTCTCTCCGTAACCTTCCTCAGGGGGTATTGTAACTTTCTTCTTCTCACCCACGCGCATGCCAAGAACTGCATTTTCAAATCCTTTAATCACTCTTCCATCCCCCAAACAAAATGTGAAAGGTGCATAATCCTGCCTTGGATTGTAGATGTTGTGCCTCTTTGCCACATCCAGTATGTTCGTGTCAAAAATAGCGCCATTTGTAAAGAGTCCAACATACTCCACGCTCACAATGTCCCCCTTCTCTGCTCTCATGTTCCCGCTATTCTTCTCCATGAAAAATGAATTATCATTCCCAAATTTAAGATTTCCGCATGCAACTGCCTTTCAATTAACTAGCACCTTGAAGCCCTTTCGCATGCCCCACTTCTCAATATGACGGAGGACATACCTGGAACCCTGCTTTGCCAGAGCATCTAGCATCAGCTTAGTAACTCCGTTTAGCCTTGCAACGCTATCAAACATTGTGTCAATCTCCCGCACAGTGTGTTTCCAGCACTTGTAGACAAGGTTAAATCTTGCTTCATCAAACTGCTGTGCGAAGTCAAAGAACCCTTTTTCCCTCCACGCAGCAAGTGGTACGAACGCCAGTGGTGCTACAATAAAATGCAACCCTTCCTTTTCCATTCTATCCACAAGTGCAATGGTTTCTTCCACATCCTCCTTTGTTTCTTCTGGGAGTCCGATTATCAGTGTCATTCCAGGCATCCAATAATTCCTGTTCAAAATTCTCACCGCATTTATCACAACCTCTGGCCATTCAGATGGCTGGAATGGAAGGGTTTTTCTCGGCATGATTTTTTCCATCAATCTTGCGGAACCTGTTTCAAGCCCTGGCTGGATCCCTATCCATCTATCACTTCCCGCCCTCAAAATTTTTGAAAGTTCTTCAATCAACTCTGGGCTAGAGGCTATTGCTGCAAGGGAGCCATGTGTGGGATTTGCCCGAGTGACTCCTTTAATGCCCATAATGAAAGAGAAAAGTTCCTTGATTGCCTCCTTGTTTGGATAGAATTCTTTGCTCTCTACCTTATACAGGAAGATGTCGTCCGAATGCACCCATACCTTTGTATAACCTTTTCTCAGGTTGAGGAGAATATCACTCTTTATAGTTTCAAATGGAATGAATCTTGCCTTTCGCATGTTGGGCTGGCAGAACCTGCAACCCCTTCCACAGCCCCGCATCACCTCCACAAGCCCTATCATCGTGGCACCTCTGTTCGGCATGATTGTTTCTATAGGTGCTGGCTCTTTGATACGAATTATTTCTTCATCTGTTCCGTTCTCAATTTTTCTGATGAGCCCACCAGCCAGATGGTCGCATTCTCCGCTGACCACATGGTCAATTCCCATCTCTCTAATTTTCTCAGGAAAATATTCCATCTGCCATGTCCCACAACCACCCACAACAACCTTAAAATCCCTTTTCTCTGGCAATTCCTGAAGCACCCTTCTAAACATGAATTTTGTGAAGGAGTTGTACTTGCCACCATATGTAAACATCAGAGAAACTGGACCTAGTCCCAGAGGGTCCATTGTGTGTATTCCCACAATCTTTGTTTTACTTCCAATAAACCTGTGAAGGTGATGGGGTGAAACCACAGCCACATTTTCCTGCCCTATATCTCTTGCTGCTGCAGCCTCAAATCTCCGCAATCCCATTGGTGCGAATTCAAGCAATGGTGTGCTGGCATATGTTTTAGGCATGAGCATCCTGTGAACCATTCTGGAAATCATCATGTCGCTTGGCACACAACTGAAAAATTGACCGAGGGGAATGTTTCTGTACTCAGAAAGCAAAGTTTCATCTGTTGTAAGCACTACCTCCACACCCTCTTTATTCTCAACTCCTTTTCCGAGCATCTCTACCACCATCATTCTGTTTTCATTCCAGCGGTTTCTTGCTCAGACTTTTGCAAAATATATAAATGTATAGGGAGTATATACGGGTTTCGATACCATTGTGGGAAAGTTTAATTACCTGTTCGTGATGTAGGTATGATGAGAGTATGATGGTGGAAAAGTTTGAAATCTCAGTTGGAGATCTGGCATTGATAAACTTCAGAATAGGCAGAGTGGTGAGAATTGAGAAGATAGAGAATACTTTGCGTGAAAAAATAAAAAAGGATTGTGAGAAACTGGGACTCACATTAACTGATTTTGGGCATCTGATATCCATCCAGTTCTTTGATGATAACTCCATTCAACATTTTCCGGAATCTTTAATTAACAAGGATGGAGACCTGGTAAAATTAAATGATTGCTACATGGGCTGGATTCCAGTGAGCACACTTGTGGAATTGAGCAGAATTCTCCGTGAGGAAAATACTCGGGAGGAGTGAAAACATGCCAGAAATGAAAATTTCAACACTGGTATGGGGTGCTGTGGCAGGGATAGGGCTCCTCATAGTGGTTCTCCTTTTTGCCTGGATATGGCTTGCATATACACCGATGTGGGCATGCATAATCTCAGGCATCCTTTCTCTTGCACTGGGTGTGCTTTCCTACTTTGCCCAGGCGCTGATTGAAAAGCCTGTTTTTGGAAGAGGATCAGCAGTTGTCTTCGGGATTCTGGGAATAGGTTTCCTTGCAGGGGGTGCGTGGCTGCAGCCAGATGCTAACAAGGTCCCATGTTTCATCGGGGTTCTGATTGTTGCACTGATTGTATTTGGTTTTGGTGCATGGAAAATCAGAGACATTGAGAGAGAGAAAGAAATACTGGCAAAGCGGAAAAGAACCTGATTAGTTAGTTTTCGGTCATGAGTGCCCTTATCTCCTCAATCTTTTTCTTAATTTGCATCAAACTGAACAATTTGAGGGCTCTATCCAGAAGTTTATATGCCTCATTTTTGTCGCCAATTTCTTTTTCAATCTTTCCCCATGCAAGCAGGGCATTCGCAATCCTGTATTCCCCACCATAAAATGTAAGGGCTTCTATCCCCCTTCTGAAAAAGCCCCTGGCTTCATTCAGCTTCTCGGGGGTAGCAATGATTTTCCCATATGTGATGTATATGTATCCAGCACCTTTTGCAATCTCTGTACCTGGAAAGCGTTCAAGAGCCGAAACGCAAATCCTTTCCGCTTCTTTTGTATTTCCCGCAAGATAGTGATTTTCTGCTTTATCTGAAAGAGCATTCAGGATGAGGATTTTAGCCCTTTCATCATTTTTTGCTCTTTTCGCCTCAACCAGTGCTTTTTCTGCAAACTCAATTGCTCGCTCATATTTTTCCTGCTCTCTATAAACTGCAACATGGGCAAGGAAATGGCTAGCAAGAAACAGAGGTTCATTTGTTTTGAGAACATAATTTCCAGATTCAACGAGGCATTCCATTGCATTATCAAACATTCCATGCTTTGCATAATTTTTTGCCAGTTTTCCGTAAGTGTTAATGATTGCATATCTATTTCCAATCTTTCTGAGAATATTGATTTCGGTTTTGTAAGCATCAATGGATTTTTTCAACTCACCAATTGCAAAGTAGAGCTCTGCCATATTATCCAGTGGAAATATCATTGCCCAGGTGTATCCGCATTTCTCCGCCTGCCTAAGGCTTTTCTGGAAATATGCAAGGGCCGTGGTGTACTCATGCATGTATCTGTAAACAACCCCGATATTGTTATAAGAACCTCCCACTGCTAGATAATCTTCTATCTTTTCCCTGATTGCGAGGCTCATTCTGTAATAGTCAAGTGCCTTTTTTAACTCCCTTTTTTCAAAATAAACATTTCCAAGGTTGTTCAGAAGGAGTGCTCTATCCTTTTCCTCAGCACCATATTCCTCGTAGGTTGAAAGCACCTCCAGATAAATCTGATGTGCCTCCTCAATTTCACCTTTTCTGTAATGGATTGTGCCTTCCAGCAATTTCAGGCGCCCGTACTCAGGATTCGCCTTCTGGATTTTCTCCAGCCCTTTGCTCACATATTCCAGTGCTCTATCATAATCTCCCATTGCATTTGCACATTCGCCCATTTTCCTGTAAATTCTCTCAGGTGTTGACACAATTGTCAGTATCCGTGAATAAACCTCAATTGCCTTCCTGTATTTTCCTGTAATCTGATATATATCACCCTCCTTTTCAAGGAGACTCATGTACACTTCTCTTAGCCCTTCATCTTTTTCTGCAAGTTCTTTTGCATAATTTATTAACTGGAGGGCTTCTGCATTTGCAAATTTCACTTCTGCATTTCTTATGCCTTTAAGCAAGTAGGGAAGTGCCTTGCCTGTATTTCCAGCCATATAGTAATGGTAACCAATTCTGCTCAAATTTTCTCCAGGTTTTTTATTGTAGAGTTTCTCCATTGTTTCTGCAATTTTTTCATGATATTCCTTTCTCATTGGCTGAGGGATCGATTGATAGATTATTTCGCGGGCTAGTGTATGCTCAAAACTGCATTCGTTATCAGAAAATGTGAGCAAACCAGAGTTCTCCTCAACTTCTCGCAATTTTTTCAACACCTGGAATTTTTCCATACCGAAAATGTGGGCTATAATTTCTGGCTGGAAGTTATCGCCCATAATTGCCCCGCATTCTACAAGTTCCCTGGCATCCCTCAGCATTGAGAGTTTTTTTCTGAATATTTCCTCAATTTTTCTCGGCAATCTGTGCTCCCTCTTTTTCACAATCTGCCATCCCTCATCTCCATACACAAGTTCATTTTCGTGCAACATGTATCTGGTGACTTCAATAAGGAAAAGGGGGTTTCCACCTGTCTCTGATAGTATTTCATTTACCACCTCTTCATTTTCTCCAATTCCACTTGCAATGTGATTCAGGATTTCAATGGACGGTGCCCTTCCAAGCTCACACAATTCCAGTTCTATCAGGCGCCCAGTATTCATAAGTTCTGAAATGACATCCTCTGCAAAAGTGCCTGTAAGTTCATGGTTTCTTGTAGTGAGGAGCACACATAATCTGGAATTTCTGATATTCTGAACAATGTATGAGATTACTGAAATTGTGGATTCATCAGCCCAGTGAATATTTTCAATTACAATTAGAAGGGGTTTTTCGGTGGCACGGCGCCGCACACCCCTTATAACATTTTCAAAAAGATTTGTGCGCTGGGCAGCAAAATCCCCAGTACCATAATCAATTCCGTCGTATTTTCCAGATGTAATAATATGACTGAACTCATTTTCTACGCCTGCAATAGCATCCATATCCCCATTCCAGTTTCTGAGGATACCCCCATATTTTTTCTGAATATTAAAGAGTGCATTTCGCATATCCTCAATCAAAAACTCTGTCTCCCTGCCAGAAAGGATTGCAACCAGATGCAGATCTCCGAGTTTTTCTATCACAATCCACCAGCCCTCATATTCCATTCTTCCAAGCCCACCACCTGCCTGGCTGTTATCTATAAGTTTCAGGGAATCCTTGACAAATCTGTTCACAAGGGCTAGCATTGCTGCAAAAATCTCAGGCTTTATTTGGAAATTCTCACGCTCCACCTTTGCGAGTAGAATTCCCTTGCTTGTCATAAGATAGACGCAGTCCACTCTCGGTGGCTTCTGAGGAAGAAGGAGGTGCTCCATACCGAGAGCAGAAAAACATTCTGTAAGGGAAACAAAGGGAATTTTCACACCCTTTACGCCATGCCCCACCCCTGCCTCAAAACCCTTTTCCTTTGCAATTTCCAGCGTCTTTTCCATCAACCTAGTTTTTCCAATTCCTACATCGCCCTTAAACAAAATTGCAGTGGTCTTTCCCCTCAAACTTTCCTCTAACAATTCAGAAATCACCTGAAGTTCATAATTACGGTTCACAAAAGGAACAACATCTCCTCCTGTCTCCTGTGCCATATCAATTCCTGCCAGATAATTTTCTTACCTGCCGCCTGTACTCACGGATTTCCAAGGCAGAAAACACAAGTTCCCCATTTTCATCTCTGAGTGTTTCTACATAGTTAATCAGAATTTCCATCTTTTCTGGCTGAGGGTTCTCTGGGTTTATTCCCAATGTTTCTATCTGCTCACATGCATTCCCCAGTACTGCTCTTGCATTTTTTAATCTTCTGCACACTCTGCTTAAAATAACATCCATGAGCTGCACAAGGTTTTCTGGCTCTCTGCTCTGCGAATCCATCTCTATCTATAACAAACCCATCTCTTTAACCATGAGTTCCCCAAGTTTCTCAAAACCCACCTGTACATTTTCACCTGTCTTTGCAGAAGTGAGGTAGAAGGGTGGACTTGCACCATCTTTCATCTGGAAACTTGCAAGTAGTGCCTGAATATCTCTTACATTTATTTTCACATGGTGCTCCAGATCAATTTTGTTAGCCATGAGCACAAGCGGGACCTTTCCAGCATATTCAAAAAACTTGGGAATCCAGTATTCTCCTAAACTTTTTAGAGTTTCTGGCTTTGTCACATCACATACCAGTATGCCCCCGTTCACACCCTCAAACATGTCTCTGTGCACCCTCTCGTAGTCTTTCTGACCCATTATGTCCCACAGAATCATTCTCAACTCCACGATTGCGTCCCTGCCAATGATGCGGATATCCTTTTCCATGGGTTTAGCACCCAATGTTGTAATGTATGTATCCTCAAATTGGTCTATCACAAATCTTCTCACAAGGCTTGTCTTTCCCACAGCAGCGTCACCCAGCATTATGACCGATTTTATTACATTTTTCTTCTGCATGTTCTCACAAATCTATCATTGATGAGAAGTATATAAAATTAATTGAAAGAATTGAAAGGGAGATGCTGCCATTCATGTGAACTTATGCCCTCTCACCCCAAATTATAAAAACAGGTATGCATTAGGAAAAGGAGAGAAGGATGTGATTTGAATGGATGAACTGAATGCCAGAATTGAAAATTTCAATCGAATCCTAGAAAAGTATCGGGAAATAGGTTTTAAAGTGGGCAATTTCAACATAAACACACCAAGTGCAGTTCCCATTGCAGAAAGGTTCGAAAATTTTGAAAAAATAATGCGAAACAATCTCAAAGGTATGATTGTCCATGAACTTGTTGAACTGGAAAGACAGGTGGAGAACACAAAGAGAATGGGACTGCATATTACAGTTGATACTGAGCTTGCGCAGGAACTTGATAGAATATGTGAACGGGAGGATGTGCTTAATGAGGATACTGTTGCGAAAGTCGCACGGCTCAGAAATGAGGTAAAAAAAATACACGAGCAATCTCTTGCTGAAACAAATAAAATAATAGAAAAACTGAGGAAGATAGAGGCAAACATTGAAATCTTTCCACAGAACACCCGCAATGAACTTTTATCTCTGATCAGAAGAGCATATGAAAGATTTGAGGCAAAAAGATACTATGAAGTCTGGTTTACTGCAAAAAGGGTAATTGAGGAATACGAAGGTAAAATGTACGGGGGATTTATTGCAAAATTGAATGAACTCACTGCAAGAATAAATTCTATGAAAAGCCTCGGAGTGGATGTAAGCCATGCAGAATCATTGCTGATACTTGCGAAAGCCCAATTTGAAAGCAGGGAAATAGAGAAGGCGAATGAAAATATTGAAAAATGCAAACAGATACTTACTGAAACAGAGAATAGGAATGTGCTCAGAAACATTGAAAGTTTTGAGAACTATCTTAAAAGGGCGTCTGAGGTAATCTACATAGATCCTTCTGTTTTCCAGAGAGTTGAAAACATAAAGGAAGAGGCAAGAAAAGGAAATATTGAAGTTGCAAACGCTAATCTGAAAAAAGAGATTGCAGAACTGGAACATGCTCTCAACCTTACAGTCACAAATCTTACTAATGCATGGGAGCGGGATGTAAATGCTGCTGGAAGTTACGGAATACCAGTAAATTCTGAAGAATGGAAAAAGATCCGCAACACCGTGGTAGCTGACAGGATTGAGGGGATAAAGAGAATGAGGGAATTTATTCTCTCAATTGAAAAAGAGATTGAAAGGAAGAGGAGTGAGTATCTCAAAGCCAGTTCTCTTGCGGTGCCACAGCAATTTTCCGCACCAGTACAGCACCCAAGTCCGCAAGCACAACCAGAAACCAAAGCTTCTGAGCCACCGTCTGCATCGCAATCTGTACAAACACCTCTTCATATTACCACACAACCCTCCACCTCACCTTCCCCTGTGCCCCAGGCGGAGGAAACACAACCAGTTCCCATCCAGACAATCTCTCAGGACCTGAAATCAAGGATAGATAATTTTAATCTTATTGTTGCTAAATACATGGAATCGGGTGTGAAGTTACGGCTCTTTGATCCCCAAGCCCCAAGTAAAGTGCCAATTTTCGAAAGATTTGAAACTTATGAGAAAATCATGCAGAACAATCTGAAGGCATTTCTCACGCATGAACTGATTGATTATGAGCGAAATATAGATAACGCAAAGAAAATCAATCTGGTTGTTGATGAGAATCCACTCCTTGTAAATGAATTGGAAAAAGCAATAGAATCAGATGGTGTACTTTCAATGGCAGTTGCAGAAAAAGCGAAACATCTGAGAGAATTAAGCAGGAATGCACAGAGGAAGATTGAAAGAGAGGCACATAAGGCAATAGCAGACCTTAAGTTTGTGGAAGAGATGCTGAACGAAATCCCACTGGATAAGGAATATATTATCGCCCAGATTAATAAAGCAAAAGAAAGATATGAAGCAAAGCGCTATTATGAGGCATACATACTTGCAAACAAACTTCTGAAGGAAGTGGAAGGTAAGACCTTTGGTTTACTCATTCCCCGCATAGAAAAAGCATCCAGACTGATTTCTGAGCTTAAAACATTTGGTATGGAAACTGCGAGGGCTGAGGAACTGCTCAGAAATGCAAGGGAAAGATACGATGCAAAGGATTTTGTGCATGCAAATGTGCAAATGGATGAATGCGAACGAGAAATTCACAGAATTATAACTGCCAACATAACAAGTAGCATTGAGAAATTTGAAAATTATGCAAAAGAACTTGATCAGATAATGAAGGTTGATGCGGATATCTGGTTAAAAATAGAACGGATGCGGAAAGCAATCTCGTACGGAAATACTGATGAGGCAATGGAATTATTGAATGTTGAGATGGAAAAACTGGAGAACAAAGTAGGCGCTTTTGTGGAAAACCTAATGCTTTCCATAACAAACACTATTGAATGTGCAGCAATTGCAGGTAAGAAGATAGAAAATGCGGTGCTGGAAAATCTAAAATCAAAAATAGAGCAGAACCGTATTGCAGGAATAAAAGAGACAGTAGAATTCTTAAATGAGTGCCAGACAGAGACGAAAAGAAATCTTATTGAAAGAATAAAAGAACTGGAACTCCTGATAAACACCTTGGTTGATGAACACAAGAAAAATGAGTTTAATGCTGCCCTCCAGCCTCTTGTGGAAAAGGTAAAAACTCTGCCTTTTACAATCTCTGCATTTTCTGAGTGGCTTACAGACATAAACACAATTCAGGCGAATCTCACAAAGGAGTTAGAGCAGGAAATAATACCTAAACTTGAAAATCTGAGAAAGGACTTTAAGTTCCTTGAAAGCAGAAATTTCAAAATAGAGAGGGTTCCAATGCTTCTCAAAGAACTTGAGAGCATTATTGCTGCAAAAAATCTGAATGAAGCAAAGAACTACCTAGCAACCAGGACAGAAGAGATTTCTGCACTTACCCGTGAATTCATAGAGCAAAGCCTTGCCCAAATTTCTCAAAAAATTACAGAAATGGAAATATATAGAGTGAAGCTAGATGCGGAAAAAGAGGAATTAAAGAATCTTGCCAATGCATGGATACCAGGGAAACTTCAGGAAATTTACGAGAAAATTGAAGAATTGAATAAAAATTACATGGAAAGACTGAACGAAAGAGTGAAAGAAAAGGTGGCAAAGGCAAAAAGAAACATTCCTCTCCTGTATGAGTTAGAAATCAGTCCAGAAATATATGAGGAATATTTGAAGAATGCAGAAGAATGCATTGGAAGAGGAGAATATATGGAAGCACTGAGAAATCTGATGCATCTCAGCGAAGCTTATGGAAAAATAAAGCAGAGAATTATGAGGGGTACTGAGGAACTCAGAACAAAAGCGGTAACCCTTACAGAATTGGGAGTGATGATCCCTGAAATGCCAGACCTTGTTTTGAAGATTCAGGGATTTGTGGATGACGAAGAGTTTGAAGGCGGCTATAAACTGCTCAAAGAAAATCTAGCAAAATTTGAAATCCTCTTACAGGAGAAAGTGACAGCTGAGATAAAAAGTATTGAGGAGGGCATTGTGGAACTGAAAAAGTTTGGTACTGTGAGCGAAACCCTCAACATTGCCTATGATATGGCCAAAAATCTGGCATCTGAGAAAAAATACAAAGAAGCAAAGGTGTTCATTGTGCGGTGCCGCACCCTGATCTCACAAGAAAGCATGAAAATGTTTGAAATGGAATTTACTGATGTGAACCAGATGTTGAAGGCGGCATCTGCCAGGGGGATAGATATAACCACACCTGCAGCATACTTGAATAACTTCAAAAGGGAAATTGCTGCACTCCATTTCCATCAGGCAAAATGGTTTATAGAGACCGCAAGAAGAATGCTAGATGAGGAAATAAAGAAACTGGCAAAATCTGAACTGCAGGGATTTTCGGATGTTGTTAATCTCTACTCTCCAATTTTCGGAAAGGAATTTTTCACTACATTGCAGAAGAAACTGGGCGAGGTTATTGAGCTTTACCAGACAGGCAAATACCTTGAATGCATAGACAAATCAAAGAGGATCAAGGAAGAGATAAGCCAGACACTCTCTGAACGGATACGGAAAGAACTTATCAACATAAAGGCAATTTTTGAAAAGTTTGAGAGATATGGTGTAGATTTTGATGCAGTTAAACCCCTGTACGCAGAATGCTCTGCCTACCTTGACGCTGATAAAGTCCAGGAGGCACTGTATAAACTGCGGGATTGCAAAAACAATCTGGTACAGATTTTGCGAGAATTTCTGAAAATCAGATACGAGGATGTTGAGGAATTAATGGCAACAGCGGAAAAAATGGGTGGCTCCATTGCAAAGTACACAGAAGCCATGGAAAATGCCAGACACCTGATTGAAGAGGAAGATTTTATAGACGCAGTAAGTGTAATAGACGGCATCGGAAAAGAAGTAGCATCTCAGATTCACTCCATTGTTTACCGCAAGATTCTTGATATAAACAACGGGATAAGCTCAATTATAGAGGCTGGTATTCCTGTAGATGAAGAGGTGAAAAGACATAGGGACCTGAGTTCCACAGCACTTGCATCTGGTCAGTATTTTGATGCTATGGATGAAATAGAACTGGCAAAGGGATTTCTTGCGAGAAATATCAAATCCTTTGCTTCTGAAAAACTGAAGGAAACCACTGCACTGATGGAAACAGGAAGGGTAATCGGTTGCGAGATGAAAGAAACTACCGCACTGATGTCCGAACTTGAGAAGGCAATAAATTCAATTGACATAACAAAGGTATCTGTGCTTTTCAAGCAACTAGAATCTGTCCCAAAAATGGAGATTGAAAAACATCTTTCTAATTTGATTGCAGAGGCTACTGAGCTCACACTTATTCTTCAGGAATATGGTTCCCCGCATGAAAGTGCAAAAGAAATTATCCAGCATGCAAGCAACCAGTTAAGCTGGAAGAATTACACCGAGGCATATTATTCTATCCAGAGGATTCGCCCGCTGCTTACAACAGAACTCAAGGAAAAAATCAAGGCAGAAATTGAAAAAGCCGAAAAAATTGTAAGAACACTTGAGAATCTGGGCATACCTGCAAGCAATATCAAGGAAGAACTTGCAAGAATTAAACTGTCAATAGAACATCAGTCGGTTAAGGAAATAGTTTCAAGAATCAGAGAGATTAAGAGGATGCTGGAGGATGCGAACACAAATAATGCTGAAAGTCTGAAGAAGGCGACGGAACGGGTGCTCGCAACACTTCAGATTGAAATTGCAAGATGGGAAAAACTTGGGCTTGAGGCAGAGGAGATCTACGGGCTTCTAAAAAAGGTGAGCGAGTTATTCAATGCGCACAACTACATAGAGGCTGCTGGGCTTGGTTATGCAGTGGAAGAGACATTTGTGAAAGCCATGGAATATAGATTGCGCAAGGTTATGGAAAATGTAAAACAGAAAGGTGCACTTGCCAGAAAATTAGGGGTAAAAATAGATTTGGATATAGAACCCCTGCTCTCTTTTACAGATTACAGTTCAAAGCAGAAAATGGAAGAACGCTGCAGTAAACTTGTAGAAGTGGAAAAGGTGCTGGATGTAGAAAATCTTGTGAAAGTCAAGGCACTCTATATGGAAACAGAGAGGGCATTGCGGACAAATCCTTCAGTACCCCAGGGATATCTTCTTTCACTTGAACGGGCAAAGTCAATGATAAATACTGGCAAGTATCTCGAAGCCTATGTGCTCATAGAACGATGCAGGAATCTGGTGGGCATGAGATAAAGGGCTCGTAGGGTAGTCAGGATTATCCTTCTGGCCTTCGGAAGCACCCAGTGGGTGAGGGTACCGTAGGGAGAGGGTGAACCCTCTCCTCGCCCGAAAAGCGTGCACGGAAAAACTTGGGGGTGTCGGATGACACCCCCGTGGGGTTACCGTAAGGGGCAAAGCCCCTCGTGGGTGAGGGTACCGTAGGGAGAGGGTGAAACCCTCTCCTCGTAGCACAGGTACCGTAGGGTGTTAACCCCGACCGTAAGGGGCGAAGCCCCTCGTGGGGGTGTTGTGCGTTCGGGGTATCTTTAGATACCCCTTAACACAGGTACCGTAGGGTGTAACCCCGTGAGGTTACCGTAAGGGGA
>JBMFNP010000015.1:0-34207 GCA_049970095.1 Thermoplasmata archaeon
AGCCCCCGTCTACCGAATGAGCAATTTGGGGTGCCGAAGGCACCCACTGGGGGTTACCGTAAGGGGGCGCAGCCCCCTCGTTCAAAAGATTCTTGAAGTTTTAACCTGATTTTTTTTACATAATAGTGTGCACCGATTGCTGAAAGAATTTCAAGGGCGCGGGCATAGTAACTCCTGCTTTTTTCGTGCATTCCCATGGCTTCGTATGTGCATCCAATTTCCCATAATTCCCTACCAATCTCATACTGCACTTCCAGAGATTCCAGAATTTCCATCGCATGCATGAAAAATTCAAGAGCAGATTGATAATTTTTCCTTTCCCTCTCTGCCCATCCCAAAATGCGGAGAGCCCTTGCACTCCCGAATCTATTGTTGTTCAAACTGCAGGTCTCAATAAATGCAAAACATCTCTTCTTTGCTTCTTCAATATCTCCGAATTTCACAAGACAGAAACCCTGGTTTACCTCTACCCATTGCATAAAACTCTCATTTTCACTTTTTTTTGCATACTCCTTTGCCTGGGTGAATTTCTCGTTTGCCATCATGTAATCTTCCTTCTGGACATACACCTCGCCAGCATTGCATAGTGCCCTCCCGATATCAAGGTAACTCTTTACTTTCTCCAGATTTTTAGCTGCCATTTCATAGTGGGTTAGGGCGTCATCAAGATTTCCGCGCATGTTGTACATATTTCCCAGTTCAAGAAAAGCAATTCCAGTTAACCAGAGGTTGTTGAGGCGCTTTGCAATTCCCATTACCTGTGTGTACTCGTCAAGGGCTTTACGCCAGTTTCCAAGACGCAGATAAATGTACCCAATGCCTCTATGTGCCAGTGCAATTTCGTGTAGGTGCTTACCACCTTCTGCCACCCGCAAGGCATCTTCATAATATTTCAGTGCATCCCAGTATTCTGTATGAATATTCGCCAGATTTCCAAGTTTTCTGTAAAGTGCTGAAAGCAATTTTGCATCACTTTGCACCCCCTTTTCCCCTAGAATCTGTGTGTAGTATTCTTTTGCTAGCTTGAAATTCCCAAGCCCGTAATAGATGTCCCCCATTCTACTTTTGATTTCTGCTTTTACAAAAATATTGCCAAGGTAATCTGCACAAAGATCCGCCATTTTCAAAAATTCCAGTGTGCGCTCAAATGCATACTCTTCATACGCCATTTCTGCACTTCTGAGAAGGTACCTCAATGCAATTTCGTATTTTCCAGCGTGAAAGTAGTGATAGGCGAGGGCATATACCTTTTCTGAGGATTCTCGCATTTTTTTTGCTATATAATCCGCAACTGTCAAATGTAATTCTTTCCGTTTCTCTGGTGATAACTTTGAGTAGAGATAGGCACGGAGTACAGGAGTTTTGAAAATGTATTTCTCCCCCGCCTCCTCAATTATCCCGAACTCTATCAACTCTTCAAGCGGCTCTATCAGATTTTCTTCTGGTTGTGAGGTAAGCGTAGATAATGTGTTCATGTCAAAAATGTTGCCAATTATACTTGCAGTCATGGCAATTTTCTCTGCTGCAGTGCTCAGCTTTGTGATCTTGTGCTCATATAAATCTTTCAGTTTTTCATGTGCAATTGTTGAAAGGTCAAGGCCACTTTGTTGACTGCAAAGTTGTATTATGAGACCTGGGTTTCCTCTTGTGTTTTCATATATTTGTTCAAGAAGTAACCTGTCTGGATTTTTGAGATGTGTTTTAGCAATCTGCATTGCCTCTTCTTTTCCAAGTGGTCCAAGTTTGAGTTTGATACAGGATCTTTCTCTGGTGAGCAGAGCCAAAATTTCATTGATTTTATTATCTGGATTTAATTTTGCATCATCTGGAGTGTATGTTGCAAGGAGAAGATAACTGGACTGCGGGGCTTTGAGAGCAAGATAATGGAACAATCCTACACTTGAGGCGTCGAGCCACTCAATGTTATCCAGAAAAAGCACTAACCCTTTTCTGCTCATATTCTCAATAAACCCATATACCTTCTCATACAGAAAACTCTGGGCTGTTCTAAGGTCAGGGATATCCATGGATTTATCCGTAAAAAAAGGTGAGAGCCCAATGGGTACCATAGTAGGATACTCCTTTCTCAAATTATCCAGTATTTGAATGAATACAGAGTAGGGCCTCTCTATATCATATCTCCTTGCATCCGCACCGATGAATAGAATATCTTTTTCTCTACAGTATCCTTCAAACACCTCACAAAGATATGTTTTTCCGGTTCCATGGTCCCCTTCTAGTACAATTGTTGTGCCTCTACCTTGCAACGCATCCTCCAGTGATTTTTTCAGATGCTGCAACTCATTTGTTCTGCCGACTATTTTCCTTTCTTCCATATCTCTCTGCTCACCTTATCATGAATATCCATATTGCAAATCCGAGTATGATTATTCCGAGTATGAGTCCAACGAAGAGGACCATATTTATAGGATCTTCAAAGAATGTAAATTTCTTCTTTTGTGGACTGGGAATTTCATTAACAGCGCTAATACTTTCCAAATACGCTTTAAATTCTTCACGCGGACTTTGTTTGGGAGTTTCAGAAACCGATACCTCAATTACCTCTTTTTTTTTTGAAATTTTCTCTTTTTGCTCTGGTTTTTCCTCCAGTTGCTGGTAATGGGTCTGTACTGGTGGCTGGATAGGTTGCTGGGGATGCTGCTGTGTAGGTGCAGAAACCCCGGGTTGCTCTGCAGGTGTTTGTGTTGGCGGAGATGCTGGAGGAATCACTGTGTGTTTCAGTTCTCTTCTCAAAACATGTACAATGGTAGTGTCAGAAGGATGTTCATCTACAATTGGCACTCCACAGCATGAACATGAACTGGCATTGTAATCCACCATTCCACCACAGAGTGGACAATGATATATGTCGCCTGATATTTGTGTTTCCGGAAATTCCTGTCCTTTTATGAGTACGAAGCCACAAACATTGCACACATCTGCATTACCTTTTATTTCCTTTCCGCATCTTGGGCACAGGTTTGGGAGTTTTGTGTCCTTTGTAGCAGTAGCAACTACTTTTTTATAGCATTCAACTGCCTTATCCCTCTGCTCCAGTTCCATATATACATCGCCTAGGGCGTCCCAGGCTTCAAAAAAATCAGGTTTTAAGTTCGTAGCTGTTTGGAATGCGTTTATTGCCCCTTCCATATCTCCAATTGTGCTCAGCAGTTTTCCTTTCTCGAACCAGAGTGTGGGGTTATCTGGGTCTTTTTTGATTGCTTCCTCATACTCCTTTATTTTTTTTTCAATCATTTAACCATATATCCCAATCATGGATATAAAAATTTTTATCAGTCAATGGGAATGACCAAACAAACCTTTTTATTCTCTGCCTCTTACACCCTGCTGATGGCACTTGCGGATGCGCTTGAGGCACTTCGGAATGGTAAATTCGTGCTTATCTATGATGCAGATAACCGTGAACATGAAACTGACTTTGTGATTTACAGCAAATTTGTGACCTATAGACACATCCAGAAAATGCGAAAAGATGGTGGTGGCTTGATCTGTGTTACTGTTCCCCCTGCATTCTGGAAAGCAGTAAAACTTCCATTTATGACAGAGGTGCTGAAAGAAAACTGGGAAAAATTTCCTGTGTTAAAGGCTCTTGAACCATACGACATCCCCTATGATACAAAAAGCTCATTTTCCATTACAATTAACCACAGAAAAACTTTCACAGGCATCACAGACATAGACCGTGCCTTAACTGTGAGTGAATTCGGAAAAATTATTGAAATTTTCTATGCAGAGAAAAACAAGGCAAAAATCACAGAAATGCTTGCACACAACTTCAGAAGCCCAGGGCATGTCACACTTCTGAACGCAAGCGATGGCTTGCTTTCCACCCGCCAAGGCCATACAGAACTTGCCACTGCGCTTATGGTGCTGGCAGGACTTGCACCTACAGCCGCTATATGCGAAATGATGGGTGATGATGGATATGCGCTAAAAAAAAGTGAGGCAATAAATTATGCAGAGCAAAACAATTTAATACTCCTTGAAGGTAAAGAAATAATAAAGGCATGGCAACATGAAAGTGGTAATGGCAACTGGCGTTTTTGATATTCTGCATCCGGGACATGTACATTACCTAACAGAATCAAAGAAACTGGGAGATAAACTGGTAGTTGTGGTTGCAAGAGATACCACTGTGTTAAAGAGAAAGGGGCGCCTCCCCATTGTTCCTGATTATTTGAGGGTGCAAATGGTTGCAGCCCTTAAGGTGGTGGATGAAGCAATTTTGGGGGATAATGAGGACTTCTACAAGACTGTAGTTACAGTTAAACCTGACATAATCACACTTGGCTATGACCAGAGATTCAATGAAAAGGAAATTGAGGAGGAATGCAGAAAACACGGGATTGAGGTGAAAGTTGTGAGAATCCAGCCACTCTTGCACGATCTCCTTGCAACAAGGCGGATTATCCAAAAAATATTAGAGCGAGAAAGAAATGGGGGAAAACCATGAAAATAATTGGAATTGCAGATACCACATTTGCGAGATTTGACATGGCAAAAAGCGCAATAGAGGAATTGGAGGCGATAGGCACAGGTTTTAGAATTGTGCGCTACACGGTGCCAGGAATAAAGGATCTACCAGTCGCCTGCAAAAAACTGTTTGTGGAGCAAAAGGCGGATATTGTGATGGCTCTCGGAATGCCAGGTCCGAATCCGATAGATAAACAGTGTGCCCATGAAGCCTCCATAGGTTTGATTGCAGTCCAGCTCCAGGAATTAAAACACATCATTGAAGTATTTGTGCATGCAGATGAGGCAAAGGATGAACGGGAACTAGCATTTCTTGCAGACAGGCGAACAAGAGAGCATGCAAAGAATGCCTACCTCCTTCTCTTTAAACCCGATGAACTCACAAAAAATGCAGGAAAAGGTTTGAGACAGGGCTTTGAGGATGAAGGGGAAATTGTGTTGAGGTGAGAGAATGGGAAAAGATAAAAAGAGGAGAAAAATAACACAGCAGCCAATGATGATTGAAGACATTTATCCAGAAATTCTATCAACACTAAAGAAGAAAGGGATCCCCTATCTGATGGGCTATCTCCCAGAAATTGAAAAATTCACAAGGGCATCCCTCTCGGACCCTGATAACTGGCAGCATTTCCTGGATGTGATTCTGAGCGTAAAACCAAAACTGGTATATGTGAATCCATGGGAATTTGATGAGGAGGCAATTGAACGCCTTGCTGACTTTATAATAAATGAACAAGTGGAGTTCATAAGAAAAAGGAACATTCAGGTGAAAGAACAAAATATTCAAAAACTAAGGGAACAGATTATTAGCAAAATAAGGAAAAAGTATAAAAAATACTATGAAAAATATGAACGACTCACAATTTCATATGTAATGGATAATGTGTTTCACAACATCTCAATAATTCCACTGTGGGCTGAGAACATGTTTTACGATGCAATTGAAGAGGCTGAAAAAGAGTTGGGTGGAGTAAAGAAGTCTGAAGATGAAAAACCTGCTGAAACCGAAATTGATCTCAAAAAACCCAAGCTGTACGATATTTACAGATAAAAATTTTCAGAGAAGCGCAAGTGTTACTGGCAAAAGAATTGAGCCCATCAGATGGATTCTGCGTAGCTCAAGCATAACAGGCACTAGCCCAACCAGTGTTGCCACTCCAAGCACAGCCATGCCAGTCAAACCGGTAACTGCAAATACCGAGAGAAGCATTCCGCAAAGAATTCCTATCTGGATCTTTCGGCTCATGAAAATTCCAGCATGTGCAAGCACAAATCTTCCGAGAGAGGGGAGCAGAAGGAGTGCACATAATGCACCAGTGCAAGCCCCGAACAGTGCAAGGAAGAGCAGAGGTGAAAAGAAGCCATTCTCTCCCGCAGTAAACGGGTACATCTGGTTCAGCGTTGCAATTGCCCCAGACCTTGTCTTCTGGATTATAAATAAAGCAGCAATGTTGAAAACAAATGCAGAAGTTTCAATTGCAGAGGTTATGGCAATGTATTGCTCTGGTTTTGTATTTTTTGAGGGGATAAGCACTGCACCGCACCCTGGTGTGATGCCTGGAAAAATGCCTATGAGTGTGCCCACGATTGCACCTCCAAGCACCTTTCTCTCTGCACGCAAACTTCCTGGTTCTGCAATTTCATGTTGTTTTGGTACCTTCCCTGGTTTTGTGAGATTCAGCAGGAGCCCAGAAACCCCAAAAAGCCCTGTAAAAAGTGGAAATAGGAGTGTGAAAGTTGTTGTGGAGGCGAGGGGTGTGAAAAGCACAATCCACCCAAGGCAACCTGCAACCAGAAACACAAAAAGTGCCTGAAGATATCTGGTTGTTCTGATTTCCATGTAATTATCCACGAAAATCCCTGTAAGGGTAACCTCTCTATTAAGGTAGTTTTCCATATTTTGCCTTGACTCAAATTCAATTCTTCTATTCCCTGTTTCAAGCACACCCTTTCTTCCATTCTCTGAAATTTTTACAATTTTTCCATTTAACTCCAGGGCATATCCATCACTGCCCTTTCCTATGTCCAGAACAACAAACTTTCTTCCCCTTTTTCTTTTCACCCCCTTCTCAGAAAGAATCACAAGCGCAGAAACTGCAACGAGTACAACAGGAATAAATGGCTTTAAAGTGTGGTAAAGGTTTATAGGGTCAGCAAGAAGGAGTTTCGCAGGTAAAAGCAAAGCCAGTCCTATCAGGATTCCAACAAAAGAACCCAGAACTGATGCCTCTATTGCCCGCATACCTTCTCCTTTTGCCAGCAATCTTTGTGCGGGCTGGAGGGTAAGCACTTCACTTGCATCAGGAATGCCTGTAATCATAGCCCCAACAATATCTGAGAAACTATGTGTGCATATTGCGCTCATGAATAGGGCAACAAATCCGAGCATTGCATCTGCAAAATTGCCTGTCAGCCCTGCATAAAATGGGAAAAACAGCACAAGGATTATTGCAAGATTGTTCTGATGAAATGCAGGGATAAGCCCGCAGAACAGCCCAATTACCGCACCCAGTACCGCGGAACACACAATAAGCAGTATCAACATCATGATTGCAGTATTTGTGCATCTCTTTATTAACCTCTGCCCTACATGTAGTATGGTGGTGCCTCAAATTCCATACCTTTTTAGCAGTTTTTCGTAGATTCGGAATTCCTCACTCAATGCAAAATCAGTTATTTTTTCTTCTGGCAGAGCACCGAGCAGATCATCAAGTGCTTTGAGAACCTTCCTCATCTCCTCCTCACTTACTTCCTTGTCCTGGCTTTCAGCGCCTGGTACAACAGTAAGCACATCAGCAGCAGACACTAAGCTAAGCTCTCTCCTTGGATGATAGTGCGCATCTGCCCTCACAACTTTTATCTCCTTTGCAGTGCAGGAAATGTGAATATTGTGAAGACAACCCAGTGCAAAATTGAGTCTCTCCTCTAACAACTCAGGGTTTGCAATGCTTACAATTGAATAATTATGCTTTCTCGCCTTAATCAACAGCGCTGCAACAAATGTGCATACCTCTTCAAAACTATAGTCCTGGCTTGCACGATTTACCGCATCAAAAACCAGGACACCATTTTTACCAACCTTTTTGAGAGCCCAATCAATTGCTACTCCAAGATAGACAATATCTCTAGAAACCTGCATCTCGCAACTATTTTCTTCAATACCAACTATTTTCCTGCTGTTGTTTGAAAACCAGTCCACAAAAACAAACTTTTTTTCAGGTATTGAGGCAACCCTCTTCCCAATGTTTTTCCTGAATGTGTCTAAATTTGTATCTGCTGAGACCACTACACAGGGCTTACCTGAGAGAATTGCATCTGAAACACATTGTTCAACAAGATAGGCTTTCCTACCAGGGGGGCATGTGAAGTAAATTGCATCTCCATCAGAGACGCCAGAAGGTATGAGGAGTTCAAAACCTGGAAGCCAGAAAAGATTTTTGCCCTCAACCCAGTTCACATAGCATCTCTCAATTCCCTTATCTGTGCGCACCACTACATCATTTTCCCGTACCATGTATCTGAAAAACACATCCTCAGACATCTTTTTCAAGGTTGAAATCTTAAGGATACCCGATTTAATTTCAATCAAAAAATCAAAGTTATTGAAAATTGTTGAAATAACCTCGTTTTCAAGTGGCTGTGGTTCCATAAGACAGAGAAGTGCAATTTCATTTTTTTCGCAGTAGGCAGAGAGATTTTCAACAAGCCCTACACCAGTGTCTTTTTCGTGAAGAATGAAAACGGGTGTGAGATAAAAAAAGAGTTTTTTGAGATTTTCAATTTTTTTCAGGGCTGAGAAAAAAAGCACAGGGTCGGAAGGCATTATTATCTCACTATTCTGCATTTCTCCAATCTGCTCTGTGCGATGAGAGTACCAGTCAATAGGAATTGCGCCATCAGCGCCGTGCCAGAAAGGTTTGGTAAGTACAATATGCCCTCCACCAGATAAAAAATTCTGCACAATGAACAAGGCATCTGCAGTATCGTTTGTGATTAATAGAAATCTTTGTCTTTTCTCATTTCCCAGAATCTTATCCACAAAGGAAATATTGAAAGTCATAGCCCTCAAAAGATCTTTGTGTCCGCCTGGACAACAATTCCATATGGTGTTATTACTACAGGGTGCTTTGCAGTGTCATGTTTTGTGAATCTCATCTTTCGTACAGAAATTGTTCTTCTGAGTTCCCCCTTAATTTCCTCCAATCCAAGTACAATAAAAGAATCACACACAAACTGTTCAATTCCATACCTTGTCAGGGAGCCATTTGTCTCAGGGGTTTCTGAAATGAGCACTGTTGTCAGGTCCAGTTCTTTGAGGTCGCTTGCAAAAGCAAAGAGTTCTCGCCGCAATTCATCTATGCTGGAATAGTAAAGCCCGAGGGCTGTGATTGAATCCACCACGCATCTCTTTGCATTCATAATTTTGTGCATGTTCCTGATTAGCTTGGTAATGGATGAAAAACTTGCCATTCCTTTCTCAATTTCCTTGCTAAGTGCTTCCTTTCTGATTACACCCAGGTCAACTATTGCAATACTCCCAGAGTTCTGAAATTCTGTAAGGTTGAGCGTATAGCCCTGCATTGCCCTTTCTATATTAGCCCTGCTTTCCTCAAGGGAAATATATATTCCTTTTTCGCCTCTTTTTGCACCGCCAATGAGGAACTGCATTCCAAAAAGGGTTTTTGTGCTTCCTGCAGGACCACAAATTAGGTTTACAGTTCTCTCAGGTATTCCTCCGCCAATAAGCTCGTCAAGCCCCGGGATTCCACTGGGAATTGCCATAATATCACCTCCCAGTGTTATCTAGGAAGTGTGCAGAAAGGGTTGAAATTCTCTGGATGATTTCTGGAGATTTCTTTCCTGCAAAGTATGGAAGTACCTCATTCAAACGCTGGAGAAGCACTGGGATTTCCTCAGGCTTTATATATTCTGGATTTATGCCTGCATCCTGGCACTGTTTTGTGTATATGAATATGCTCATGTTTCCGATGGGGCTTTCCTGCATGATTTTCACAATTTTCATTCCAAGAGAGTTCACTGGCTCACCTCCTTTATAAGGTTATAGCATTCTTCAAGAAACTCCCTGTCGTTTCCCACTTCAGCCAGTACCGTGTTTGTAAGCAGGTTGTATGTCATCTCTTCTCCGAGTGCCACATATATTTTTGAGAGTGTGTTCTTGATTGAATTTCTCACATTACCCCTGTCAAAGTCCTCGGGTTTTGCCCTTATCACATCTTTAAGCATGCTCTCCCCAAGGGATTTTCCAAGGATGGTGAGCATGTGGGTATGGATGCGTTCCCACTTTTCTACATTTTTCTCCATGTGGTTCATGTTTCCTCCCCATCAATATAGATTAGGAATATATTAAACTTATCTGAAGTGAGGGCTTGTACTACTCAAATACTAGTTTCTCAATTGTTCTGCTCTTCTTCCTGATTTCTTCTCTCGTAAGCCCTTCCAGTTCATGTGGAAACACAATCCAGTCGTTTATTATCTTGTAGTAATAGTCAGGTTCAAGTTCTGTCTGATTTCTTGCTTTCTTGAAATAAACCACACCCACCTTTACCTCAGGCATCTCATTTTTCTTCTTTTCCCGAATATACCCCAACACATTCTTTATTGTGATCCCTGTATCCCAGACATCATCTACAATAAGCACTTTATGCGCTGCATTTATTTCCCTGAGTACATGTTCCATTCCTTTTATTTCCACAGTACCAGTGGTTCTCAGCCCTCTGTAAGACTGTGTCTTGATTGCAGTATGGTATGGGTCAATTCCTTTCACCCTGAAATACTCATGGACAATTATGCCTGGTGGAGTGCCACCCCGCCATATTCCTATCAAAAAATGGGGACGAAAACCATCCTGGTATATCTTTCTTGCAAGACGGAAGGAGTCAAGATATAGTCTGTTTGGAGTAATAAACACCTTCTTCATAATTTACAGTGAAAATCGTGGGATATATTATAGTTTTGAGGGAGTGCTCTGCTGCATAGCAAAGATTTTAAAAGGGAGGAAAATATTCGCAGAAAAAAAGAGGTGAAAAACTGAAGCTGTATTCTCTGGAAATGTTCCCCGGAATTTCGGTAACTGGGGACTGGTGTGCGCTTAAGTGTAAACATTGTAATGCGAAATTCTTGAAGGGAATGATTCCCTGCACAAATGACAGGGAACTGGTAGAGATTGCAGGTAAAATTGCAAATGAAGGGGGCAGAGGTATTCTGCTTTCTGGGGGTTGTAACGATAAGGGGATGGTGCCGCTCTGGAATGTGCTTGAGGGTGTGCACACACTGAAGAAATATACTGCGCTGAAGGTGAATGCACATACTGGATTGGTGTTCACACGGGATCTGGCAGATCTATATGTGGCTTCTGGAATTGATGTGTTCTCTGTGGATGTTGTGGGTTCAAAGGATGTTGTGCGTGAAATCTTACATCTGGGTGTAGATACCAGTGTATATACCAAGACCATTGAAAATCTGCTGGCTGCAGGCGGGAAAGTTGTGCCCCACATAACTATAGGTGTGAATTATGGAAAGGAGAGTGGAGAGGAGAAAAGTATAGAGATTGTGGCTGAGTATTCGCTGCCAAAGGTGGTTTTAAATGTGCTGGTACCTGTATCAGGCACTGCGCTTGAGAGTGTGCATGTGCCTTATGAGAGAATTGAGAAGGTGTTTGAGTATGCCCGTGGAAAGATTGGAGGGGAGATTGTGTTAGGGTGCATGCGGGAACGCATCCCAGATATTGAGAAACTTGCATACAGGTGCGGGCTGAGTGGAATTGCGCATCCAACCAGGGAATTCATTGAGTTTATTGAAAAAATGGGCGGGAAATTAGAATTTATTGAGGGTTGCTGTTCTCTGTTCTAAATCTACAACAGTTTTCAGCGCAGGATTTTGCAGGAACTCAGTGCAAAACCAATTCCAGAAATCTGCACACTATCTCCCTCTTTTATGAGAGCGTTGTTTTTAATCAGCAGGTAGAAACCATTTGCATAAAATGTAGCACTAACATTGCTCCAACCTATGTTTGTTGAGTAGTTTCCGCAAACCTGCCCACTGCTATTGAACAGCGTAGCATTAAAAGATAAAGGCACACCCTGGGTTGCAGAGATTACAGAGATTGTGCTTCCATTTATTCTGGCTTCTAAAGGTGCATAGACAATTTCTACCTTCACATCACTCCTATTTACCAGTGTTGCCTTCAAACCCAGCGGTGTTGTCTGGCTTGCACTGGGAAGTGAAAAAGATCTGGCAAGGAAAAAGTAGAAGGTTACACTCAGCACTACAGTAATTATAACCAGCAAAACCGTAGCAATTACTGGCGAAACCCCCTTATATCTCATAAAAAGACAAAATAAAAAGGATTATAAAAATTTTTGCTCATGCGGAGATTGTTGCTGTGCTTGTGCTGAACCCTATACCACTGATCTGGATTTTATCTCCAGGGGACAAATAATTCGTAGATGGTAGGGTTATCACAATATAGTCTCCTGCCGCTATTGGATTCCTGTCTGTGTCTATCAATTTTGCTGGTGATCCTGCTGGGAATGTTTTGTTGATTACTTCTTTTCCTCCCTTATATATCACTACGCTACCGATAGCAGTAGGTACACCTGTAGTCTCATTGAGCAGTACAATCGTGGCACCGTCGTACACCGCACCTGTAGGTGCACTCGAAACAGTTATGATTGCCTTCTGTGCAGTCTTATATTCTGCAACCAGTCCAAGTGGCTGGCTTGGTGCTGTAGTCGGTGAGATCATGCCCATCACCATCACATAGAGCACTGCCGCTAGCACCACTGTAATTGCAACCATCAGGATGGTCGCAATCACTGGAGACACTCCTTTCTTGTTTTTCCATACCTTCATTTTTTCGTCCTCCCGTAGGCAGATGCCTACAGCCAACCCTATAATTTTTGGGCTTATAAAGTTATTGTATATCAATTCGCTAAAAAACGAATTCAAGTGCGTTTTTTGTAGAATTCGCACACAATTATTTCCAGCACCATTTCTGGTCTCATCTCTGTTGTATCAATGTAAAGATTGTAAAACTCCTTTTTACTTGCATCATAACCATAGATTTCCATGTATCTTTTTGCCTCACTTTTTTCCCGTTCAATCATTGCTTTTCGCACCTCTTCCAGCGGCACACATTCCCTGCCTGCAATTCTCCTAGCCCTCTCCTCCACACCCGCAGTCACATAAATTCTGAACGCGTTTATTCCGTGCACTGCTGCCAGCACACCTGCAAGCCTTCCATCAAATACCGTGTTATCTCTGCACTGCATCTCCTCAACAAGCCGCAAATCAAGCCCTCTATCAATGCTCCAGTCTTTCTCTGCAATTCTACCAAACTCCTCAAGAGAAACTCCCCTTGCCCTTGCCTCAGCCCTGAAAATTTCGCCAGCTGAAAAATAACTGTACCCAAGTTTTTCCGCTAGCATCTTTGCTACGGTAGTTTTTCCACTACCAGGTGGTCCGCTCACGGTAATCCTCATGCTCCTCCCTTTTTTGCAAGAAATCTTTTGAAACGATAATGCTTGATTATGCGTCCGAATACTGTGCTGAAAGGAATAGCGAGCAGGGAATACAGAAGAATCCAGTGCGGAAGCACAGTTGAATCTAACAAAGAAACATTATATGCCCATGGCACGGATATGTGCTTGTCCACAACTTCCTCATAAACAAAGAACGAAACCCAGGCAAAGGTAACAAGAATAAAGAACATTGTGAACGCCATCATTTTTAACTGCCCTTTCATATTCTCATAATTCATCTCCATAATTTTTGGCTGGATTTCCTGGAGTTTCTTCATCTTTGAGGTATTATTTGATTTAAACGCATCTCTAAATGCCTTATTGTAAGCCTCCATGTACTTTTGAAATCTTGCCATCTTCACCCAATCCATATACCTTTCCCTTATCAATGTGGTAAAGAGTGTGAGCAGTATTCCGACCAGAAGCAAACTCAGCACAGGATACCTGCCTCCAAAACCAATTACTGGATAAAGCACAAAACCCACGAGCATTCCGAACCCATTTCGCATCTCATTGTCTATGAAAATCATTATCGTGAGCATCACCATAAATATCAGAAAAAACTGAGAAAAATTAAAAAGGGGTTTCTGCTCAGCCATTGCTACTCACCAAAGAATCCTCTTAATAGCGGATGCATCTCCATCAATTGCTCCCTTGCCATCGCCTCATACAGATTTATCATAATTCCAACTGTAAGAAGCACACCCGTGCCTGAAGCATTGCCCACCGTACCAATCATATCAGCAACTGCAGCAAGCGCGCCCACTGCCGCACCACTGAAAATCGTCACATAAGGAATGTAGCGGTCCAGCACTCTTTCAAGAATCCTCGGGTCCCTTCTGAAACCAGGAATCTGCATTCCCTGACGCTCAATCTGCTCAGCCACAGCCTTGGAATTCATGTTTGTCGTTTCAATCCAGAACTTTGCGAAAAATATGGAACCGATCACCATCACAGAGAAGAACACAATCACATGTGCCAGAACCTGCCAGTATGTGTGCCCGCGCATATAACCCTCATACCTCTGCGGATTGAATAGCGGGAGCAACCACTCATGCAATCCATTAACCGTTGAGAGGTAATATGCACCACCGGAGATTGCAGTAGATTGTGAAATTCCAAGTTGCTCTGCCTGCTCTGGTGTTGGATATGCACCAATCCACCATTGATGACCAAGGTAAGGAATCTGCGAGAGTGTTGGATGGCTCCAGAGCAACATTGAAAACATTGCAATATTTGCGAGGAGTGCAGACATAAGAATTACAGGAATGTTTGAGGCGTACATTAACCTAATTGGATACCTTCCCCTTGCACCCCTTGCTCTTCCATGTGCCAATGGCAATTCAAGGCGTGTAGATTCTACATATGCAACGACGAAGAAAATTCCAATTGTGCCTATAAGGGCAATAACTGGATTTGGATGTGCAAGGAATATTTGCTCAAACCCACCATTTGCGAGTTCACCAGCACTCATATTTTGGAGCATGTAAATTGTCTTTGGAATTGTGCCTGCAGGTGGATTTGAAAGCGAAAGCGATTCCGTTGCCTTTACAGGAAGCCAGTTAATTGTACCAGTGAAAATTGCCTCTGCTACACCTGCAGCAATGAACAAGCTTATACCGCTACCAATCCCCCACTTTGAAACCACCTCATCCATAAGAAATACCAGATAACTACCAAATACCAGTTGAATCACAATGATTGCCTGGGCAATTGTCTGTCCGTTGCCACCTGACCATCCGTTTAATGCCTCCACCAGCGAATGTGAAGGTGTAAGATATCCATAAACCTGTGGAATTGCCTCAACAAAAATCATTGCAATAACTATAAGTTTCTGGGTTGACTGATAGACTGCCTTGTCCTCGCTTTTTGAAAGATCAAGGGAGATTATTTTTGCACCAGTAAATAGTTGCATTATGATTGAACCCGTAACAATTGGACCTATACCAAGATGCATGAGAGAGCCTTGAGCACCTGCCATGATCACACGCCATGATGCAAAGAGGTCAATTGTCTTCTTTTGGTCCAAACCGAAAAGCATCACATTTGTCATCACAAAGTAAAGAATGAGAATCAATGCGGTCCAGAGCATTTTCTTTTTGAAAACCACATGTCCATCAGGCTTTTTCACTGCTGGTAGGCGGTCCGTGACCACCTTCAGCCCATAAAGCTTGCTTTTATCACCTGCATATGACCACCCAAGAAACACAAATGCCCACAGGAAACCCATTAAAATTCCGAAAAACACGAGTGCTAATGTCTCCGGGTGAAGTGCATAGTAATATATCACCATTGAGAGCACAAAAAAGAATACACAAGGAATTGCTACCTTATAGTTTCTGGGCACTTTTTCTTCTTCAGCCATCACCTACACCTCTATTCCTGAATAACCTCGCCACCAATTTCCCTTACCTTTTCAGCAGCGTTTTCCGAGCGCATATCCACAATTATTTTGCATTTTCTTGTAATCCTTCCCTTTCCAAGTAGTTTGTCAATGCCCAATTCACGCAAATTGATGAGATATATGCCCTCTTCCTCTTTTATTTTCCCCTCTGCAAGCCAGCGCTCAAAATTCTCCTCAATTTCCTGGAGATTAATCACATTCAATTCCTCTGAAACCTCCGGTGGGCGCTTGAAGCCATGTCTGCCAAAATGGAACGGGCGGTATTTATTCATTGCCATGAACTTGTGTTTGTGGAGTCCCGCATTTCCCTTTCCACCACGGATGCCTGCACCCCTGCCAGATTTATAGCCTCTTCCATGGGTTCTTTGCCCCCTGAATTTATAGGTTCTGCTTGGCATATTTATGCCTCCTTCTTTGTTTTCTTTTCTACCTCTAGCTGAAGCATCTTTTCAATCAAATTCTGAATTGCCTCACCCCTGTATCCAAGTGCACCCCCTGCCTTGAAAATGCGTTTCACAGAGCGGTAGCCACCAACTGGTGGATTTAATCTGAAGAGCGGTTTGACACCTTTAAGTGCACTGTAATTAAATTCTCCATTTACCACCGCCTGGGAGAATGCATAGATTGAGGAGTATTTTGTATTTGCACGGATATATTCATCAGTGATTTTTCTGTCTCCTTCAATTCTTCCTTTTATAAGAATCATCTTAGCGAGGGTCTCAGCATTTATTTCTCCCCATGTCACATAGTCCTTTACTTTCTGGAGCATGCCTCTGTACGCTGGTGTGTCTGGAATCAGCACACAGTGGTTCGTCCTTGTTAAATGTAGTAATCTAAGTGTATCTATTATGTCAGTGTTTGTTTTGCATGTGCCTTTAACCCTGATAACAGCATAAACTACCATAAAAATCACCTTCTACCTCCTTTTGACTGCTCTGCCTCCTTTAATGCTTTTTCTTCAAGTTCATCTTTTATCGTTGTGGATCCTATTGGTCCGCTTACAATCTTCAATCTTTTTGCCACATCCTCTGTTACCTTGTATTTTGCAGTCGCTGCAAGTGCATTGAACACCGCATATGCAAAATTCACCGTGGTTTTTGAATGCCCCTTTGTAAATCCCCATGCATCTTCAATACCCGCAAACTTCAATATCGGTTTTGCAACATCACCCACAGCAAGTGTGACACCCCTAGGTGCTGGTTTAAGAAGCACTTCAACACTTCCGCTTTTACCTTTTACAAGGAATGGGAGGGTATGGGGCCTCCCACAACCACATTCCCAGGAACCACACCCGCGCTTTATCTCTATGAGGTTCAGCTTTGCATTGCTGACTGCCTGTCTTATTCCTGGCCCAACCTCCTTGCTTTTTGCCCTTCCTATGCCCACAAACCCATCGCCATTTCCCACAACAACGGTAATTGCAAATTTTACCCTTCTTCCTGAATCTGTCATTCGCTGGACCATGTTTACATCAAGAACTTCTTCAGCAAGCTCGGGTAATAAAATATCAACAATTTCCGCTTCTCTTAACGGAAGTTTTGTGCTCAGTGCCTCGCTCATTGTCTTTATTTTACCTTCTTTCACAAGTTTTCCGAGGCGTGTCCTTGGTATCCAGTCCACTGTCATTCTATGCACCTCCTTCATCAATCTTCTTTTTGATTTCTGCAAACAGATGCATATCAAAATTCTTTAGGTGTTTTCCAGATATTCTGTCCTCATCAGGTAATTTTTCAGGATCACAGGGAAGCTTTATGCCAGCATCAAGCAATCCTTTTACCGCTGCAAAAACTCTTCCACCCTTTGATGGAGAATGCATACCAATATCAAGTACCATCTTTTCCACATTATTTTTCAATGCCCTCTTTCCCGCAAGATATCCAGCAAGGTAGCTGGCAGGAGTGGTGTCTGTGTTTCCCTTATATCCAAATTTCTTTTTCAGTTCAAAACCTGTGGCTGACGCAAGCACCCTGTCTCCCTTCTGCTCAAATTCACATACTTGCACGATTATATTTCGGTTTGTTTTCCTTACCACTGCCCTTGGAACCCCTGCCCGCAGAATTTTAAGGCGAAATCTGTAGTCGGTTTTTCCTTCGCGTTTTCTTCTCATCTGTACACGGTATGTGCGGTGCATATTATCACTCCTTCAAAATTCCCTGCATCTTCAGCTGCATTCTTAGATGTGCTTTGCTCTTGAACACGCCACCTTTTGCCTGGTAATAAAGTTTCCTGTAATCCTTTCTGCTAATTTTACCATTTGCACGAAGGGTTTTAAGCAATGAGCGAACTGCACGGATTGTCTGCATCCACCTCAATTTTCTTGGCATTCTTGCAAACTTTGAGCCTTCCCTTGAGCCAATACCCCTCTGCCTTCCTTTTGCTCTCTGCTTTGCCCTGTACCTTATTCTGGCTCTTGAATTCCCTTTCACCTTCTTTGCCTTTATTACACCCGCTGCAATTGCATTTCTTATGTCTTCTCGCGTAACAGCATTTGCAAGTTCTCCCAGAGCGTTAGGGTCTATCCAGATGCGGTTTATCCCGCACCCAAGGATCTCTGCAGCCATTCTTTTCTGATTTCTCAGATTCATTCTCTCACCTTCACAGGATTAAGCACACGAATTCCCATTTTCTCTGCCTCTTTAATAATTTCCATTCTCTTTCGCATTCCCACTGTCCTTGCGATCCTGCAGGCTTCCACCTTGGGATCTATGTTTTTGAGTTCATTAATGTTATGCACAAGTACCTCTCTGAAACCAGAAGGATGCAAGCCTCTGACTGCTTCAGGGCCCCTATATCCTATAGAAACCACATTTGGGCGGTAACCATAATGTCTTCGCATCTTTGAGTGCATACCCCTTGGAACCCTCCACTTCACGCTCTGGAGACGCTTGTACCTGTGCCACTCCTGACGCAGAAACACCGGTCTTCTGTGATTCAAGTAATTTCTCAGGGCAAGAAGCTTTATCAATTTTTCAGATAACTGTGGTTTTTTCTTAGCTTCTACCTTTTTTTTGGTCTCAGAGGGTGCTTTGCCCTCCCCCTGCTCCTCGCCCTTTGCTTCTTTCTTCTCCTTTTCTTCTTCAGCCATTTAATTCACCTCATTCCATTGGTTTTTGTGCTTTTGCTGTAATATAAATTCCATCCTGGAACACTCTATTATCATAATTTTTGATTCTGGTTGCTCTTTCAATATTTGCTGCAGTGAGCCCGATTTTTTCAATGTCATTCCCTGTGAGTACTAAATCATTGCCCTTCACCACAACCTTCACATCAGGCAGAATTTTTGCTTTCCTTGGAAGTTTCTCGCCAAGAAAATTTTCTATGAGCAATTCGTTCCCTTTCACGCTCACCTTGATGGGGAAGTGTGCATAGACGCATTTCATACGATATTCAAATCCCTCGGTAACGCCCCGCATCATGTTTCTGATATGTGCAGCCCATGTGCCCACAATTGCCTTTTCTCTTCTTGTGGGTTTTTCAGCAGAAATAAGGAATTTTCCATCTTTCAAAACCATGTGAATTCTTGCATGTTTAAATTCTCTCTCCAGTTTCCCTCTCTTGCCAGAAATGCGTACGAGGTTTCCATCCAGCTCTGCCTTCACATCTGGAGGAACATCCACTGTGATTTCAATTTTTTCTTCCCTCATGTTCCCACCTCAATACACATAGGCAAGCAGTTTGCCACCAATTCCAAGTTCCTTCGCCTTCACATTTGAAATCACACCAGCAGTGGTTGTGAGGATGAGAATTCCAAAGTCCTGGCCAGGCAAAAATCTCGCTTCATACCTTTCAATGTCCCTTACTTTTACTGAAAATCTGGGTTTAATGACGCCACAACTGTTAATAGAACCCACAAGGCTTACCTTGAATAGCCCAGATTTTCCATCGTCCACAAATTCAAACTCCTTCACATAGTTGTAATCTCTCATCACCTTGAGAACATTGCCAATTAATTTAGATGCTTTTACCTCACATACCTTCTTTCCTGATTTTTCAGCATTTTTTATTTTCACCAGCACATCATTCAATGGGTCGCTCTGCATATTTTCTCACCTCACGAATATTTTTTGAATCCGATTTCGGGTGCAATTTCTCTGAAACATTGCCTGCACAGATGCATCCCATATCTCCTTACTATTCCTCGCTTTCTCCCGCAGCGGTGGCACCCTATTTTCCTTCCAAACATCTTTTTTGGTTTCATAGGTTCACCTCAATGACACAATTTCAACATTGAATTTTTCCTTTAGAAATTTCATAGCCTCTTCCCTTGTAATACGGTGTTTTTTTGAAACTTTACTTCTTGCCCTTTTTCTTGTTTCCACCCTTTTACCAGGCCTTGTTAGTACAGCACAAACATCCATTCCAAAAATTCCAATGTTAGGGTCATATTTCATTCCTTCAAAATCAGTGTAGTCTGCGATACCAAAAGAGAAATTCCCATAGGGGTCAAAAGAATACTCTGCAATTTTGTTTTCCCTGATCCACAATGCTCTTTTCAGAAATTCCTCTGCTTCCTTTCCTCTCAAAGTGACTTTAACACCAATGGACATGCCTTTTCTTACTCCGAGATCCCTGTTGGTGACTTTTGCTCTTGTAATTGCGGGTTTTCTACCAGTAAGCATTGAAATTACTTTCTCTGCTTTTTGTAATCGCTCACCGCCTTCCCCAACACCGATATTTACAACCACTTTCTCAAGCTTAATCCTTCGCATTGGATTTTCCTTCTCGCTCATATAACCTTCACCTCTGGTAATTTGATTTCAGGCACCTTTATACCAATAACAAAAACCTTGTCCTTCACTGTGGAAAATCCTTCTTTGAAATACACAACATTCGGGCGTGATGCAGAAACCACTTCCTGTCCTGCAATTGTAGCAATTTCACCTACATGCTGTCCACCGATAAAATAGCACAGATTTCCAATTTCAAACCCAAATCTGTTAATTATTTTCTGGCTCGGAACCTCTATTTTCAGCGTGTCCCATGTGCGATATTCACCAGGTTTCTCAACAAGAATGTTTCTCCCGTCATGTAAATTCAGCTGCGTAATTCCTTTTTTCTGTGTTGTCTTGTTTTCTATTCTTACAAGCTTCCATTTCGCTTCATCAGGCGAAATTTTTACTGGCACAAGCTTTCCATTCCTATCAATAAGGATTCTGTAGTGCTCGCCAGTGCACTCAATGCTCACCACATCCATCAGTCCTGCTCCCTGCTTCACCTCCCTTACCACCTTCCCATCAATCTTTATTTCACCTGCAGAAACAATTCTTTTTGCCTCTCTCGCATTATCACAGCATCCAAGATAGTCTCTTAGCAGAAGTGTAAGTGGGATAGATTCCCACAGTTTGTGCTTACCTGGTAAGGGTCTGGTGACAAACTTATGGGTCTTTCTTGGAAGCTTCCATGTAGTTGGGGCAGGCAATCTTTTAAGATGTTTGCTCATGGTTTCACCTCTTCAACAATTTTCTCGGTTTCTTCGGATTTTGCTTCTTCCGTTTTGGTTTCTTCAGGAGGTGGCAACTCTTCCTTCAATTTTGCCCTCCTCCTCGGATCTGTTAAATTCAGTTTGACAATCATAACATTTGAGGGATGTATAGGATATGGTTTGAGTTTCCCATCTGCCTTTTTCACAGTAACATTTTCAATATGGAGGCGCAATTTTTTATAATCCACTTTTGCTACTTTCTCTATTGTACCCTTAAACTGGCCCCGCATGATTCTTACAGTATCTCCTTTTACTACACCAAGTGTCCTCAGCCCATACTTCTTTCTTAATTCCTTATCAAGGAGGCAATGAAACACCTTCTTTCTTTCATGCAATGGTGCCCTAAACAGTTTCTTTCTTTCCTTTCTCGGCTGGATACTCATTTTATCACCTCATACAATTATAGATGCGACTGCTGCAATTCTTGGCCATCTTTCAGCTGCCTCCCTTGCCACAGGGCCTTTTATATCCGAACCCTTTACTTCACCAGTCTCTGTGGTTATCACCGCAGCGTTGTTTTCAAATTGCACAATCGTACCATCTGGTCTTCTGAACGGGCGCTTCTGCCTCACAATCACCGCATAAACTACCTGTTTGCGCATCTCGGGTGTTCCTTTTTTTACTGATGCCACAACTATATCTCCAATTCCAGCAGAAGGATACCTTCTGTGAGAGCCATGATATTTAGGCACTGCAACAATTTCAATCACCTTTGCACCTGTGTTATCTATGCATTCCAATCTTGCACCTTTGGGTAAACCTCTAGTTTGTTTGCCTGGAAGCCCTTTCATTTTTGGTCACCCCTTTTCTCCACACCAATTACCACAAAAGATACTGTTTTGCTTAAAGGTCTGCATTCCATGATCTTTACATGGTCACCAACCTTCGCATTTAGGCATGGAGGACTATGGGCTGCATACCTTCTTGTTCTCTTCTCATATCTCTCGTATTTCTTAAGATACCAGAGATATTCTCTTTCTACAATAACAGTGGACTGCATTTTATCTGAAGCAACCACTCCTTCAATTATTTGCCCTCTCACCGCTAAACTGCCATGAAATGGACAGTTTTTATCTGTGCAACCCTTTTCAGGTATCGGAACATCTACACCTATATTTCTTGCTTTCTTTTCCGCCATATTTTTCACCTTCTTATCTTTTTGATTCTATCCTCTGGACGAAACATTATTTTGTTACCATCAATCTGATAACCTTCAGGAAGGATTTTGAACACCAGGTTTTGTTTGGGAATTTTCATATCTTCACCGTCCACATGAATTATGAGCATGTGTTTGGTCTCATCCACCACAATTCCCCTTATTCCCACAAGGGTTTTTTGAGGTGCAGAGACAATTTCTATCTCACGCCCTATGAATTCACCCTTTAGCACCTTCTTTTTCACTTTACCTCCACCTTGAATCCAAGTTCCTCAAGGGAATCCTGGACCTTCTTCTTATGGTCTCCCTGCAGTTCTATCCTTCCATCCTTCACAGTTCCACCAGAGGCACATTTCATCTTCAGTTTCTTTGCAAGTTCATGCATGTCTATATCTGCACCGTCTATGCCTTCAACAATTGTCACCGTCTTTCCATATCTTCGCCTGTCTGTGTACACTTTTACCTGCTGTGTCTCCTTTGCAATTTGCTCACATATGCACAAATCCTCTGGCAGACCGCATACTGGACATACACCCGTCATTCTTTATTCTCCTCCTTTTCTGTTTAATTTTTCTTCATGCATGACTGTAAGTATTCTGGCTATTTGAAGACGGAAGGCACGCAATTCCCCTGGGTTTGCAGGTGCGCCTCCCATAGCAGCCACGCCTCTTGCGTGCATGAGTGCATCCTCCAACTCCTCTAATTTTTTCTTCCTTTCCTCAGGAGACATTTCTCTAATCTCTCTTGCTTTTAGTACCGACAAATCAGTTCACCTCCTTGTTTTCTGTTTTTGATTGCTTTGAATCTGGATTATCTTTATTTTCCTCCATCTCATCCACTTTATCCACATCAATTAAATCTGCTTCTTCAATGGGCGTATCGCTGCTCTGGAGTGCTTTTATCTCAGAAACAATCTGTTTCTTTAATTTTGGTTTTACCCTAACTTTTTCTGGCTTAATTTCTAACTCTCCTTTAGATGGCTTACCTTTCTCTGCACTGCCTGCAGATGCAGGTGATGCCTGATGAACTGCTGTTTCTGCTCCTGTTTGCAAAACCTGGCCTCCCTGTGCTGTTGTACTGCCCGCGCCTTTTTGCTCGGATGGCTGTGAACTCTGGGTGGTTTCAACACCTGCTACCCCCGGTTCTTTAACTACAATTTCGTCTGGTAATTTAGCATCCGGTCGCATTATCCACACGGTTGCACCCATCACTCCAGGTTTTAGTTTTGCAACCGCGTACCCTTTCTCTACAAATTTCAGGGCAGAATCACCACAATATTTAATTGTGCCTTCACGGAATTTTTCGGTTCTGTGTCTCTCGCCAGTTAGCTTCCCAGATATAATCACCTGACAGCCACGAGCACCTGCATCCATAATTCTCCGAACAGTGGAATGTCCAGCTCTCCTGTACTGCCATCCCCTCTCAAGAGCAATAGCCAGTTTTCTAGCCATTATATGGGCATTCAGGGCTGGATTCTTCACTTCCTGCACTTCTATCTGTGGATTATCAAATTTGAAGCCATACTCAATTGCGGCGGTAAGATCCTTTATTGCACTTCCCTTTCTTCCGATTACAAAGCCAGGACGCTCGCAGTAAAGAACTACCCGCGTACCCATTGGTGTTCTCTGAATTTCCACACCGCCAAATCCTGCCCGCTCGGTCTCTCTCATGAGAAATTCTTTTAGGAGCACCCTGCGAATATTTTCCCTGATAAATCTTCTTTCTGTCGCCAAGTTCATTCCTCCAGTTGCTCTAATATTAATTCAATGTTTGTGGTTTGTTCATGCCATGGGCTACTTCTCCCGTGTGCACGAGGCATGTATCCTTTCTGGATTCTACCCCTAGATGCAGCAATCACCTTGATCTTCATATTATCTGGATCAAAAATTTCAAGTGATTCAGCATTCGCCCTTGCTTCTCTTAAAAGTTTCAGAATATATTTTGCAGGTTTCACAGGATACCTTGCAGGTCCCGCACCCTTTTTGTGGGATGCACCGTAAGTATATCGCTTTATTTTCACTGCTTGTTTTAGTGCAATCACATTTTCAAGGAATTCCTCTGCTTCAGGTAGCCGCATTCCCCTTATTGCATTGCAGAGCTCATAGGATTTTTTCGGAGAAATTGGAAGTTCCTTTCCATACGCTTTTACATGTTTCTTCGGGTCTGTCTGGAATGTGTAACCCATTTTTTCACCTCACTTCAACGGGAGGAACTTTGAACTCCTGGTTGCACCCACACCTGGTCCAGAGTGCTTCTCAAACTTTCTGGTCTGTGAAAACTCCCCGAGATAATGCCCTATCATCTCTGGTCTGATTTCAAATTCTTTGAATTCTTTTCCGTTGTAAACCGCAACTCTTTTTCCTACAAATTCAGGTACTATCACTATATCCCTGCAGTGTGTCCTCACAATTTCATTTTCAGCATTGCGAAGTTTCTGGACTGCAGTAAGCTGTTCTGGGTTGTACCCTCTCTTAAGAGTTCTTCTTGCCCTTGCTGGCAATACCTCTAACAGTTCTTCAAACGAAAGATTCTTGAGTTCTTCAAGAGTGTATCCCCTGTATGTGAATTCCTTCTTTCGCCTTGCCTGAATTACTTTCTTCTTTTTCCTTTCTTTCCTTCTTGCTGCCTTCGTGCCACCTTCACCAGCCATCTTTTCACCTCTTTAATCTCTTTCTTCTGGGTGCCAATCTGCCTACCTTCTGCCCTGGCCATGCACCTGCAGAAACTGTGCTGGGCCTTCCAATGTGCTGATGTGAACCGCCTCCAAATGGATGGTTTACTGGATTCATTGCTACACCCCTCACTTTAAATGGCGCTTTTGCAACACTCCTAAATGCATGTACTTTTTTGCCTGCCTTTGCAAAGGGCTTCTCCTTTCGCCCTGCCCCGGCAACAATGCCAACTGTTGCACGACAGTTTCCATTTACAGTCTTAAATTTGCCAGATGGAAGTTGAAGTGTGACCTGGTTGTTTGAAGAAGAGACTACAAGTGCGGCAGAACCTGCAGCCCTGATGAGTTTACCACCATCTCCAGGTACAAGTTCAATATTATAGACATAGGTACCTTCGGGAATTTTCTTCAGTGGCAGGATATTGCCCCTTTCAATAGGGGCACTTTCTCCTATGTACACTTTTGTGTCCACACTTAAGCCATCTACCGCAAGGAAACGATAGACCTCCCCGTTTTCCAGTTCCACCTCTGCAACAGGTGCAGTATGTGCTGGGCTATGAATGATATTCTTCACTATGCCTACACCGTTTACATTTAAGCCTGGATACTTTACCTCCCCATGGTGTCGGTGACTTGGCGCACGATATACAGGGGAGCCATGTCCTCTTCGCCTTGTGATTATTCTTTTACCCATATATACCACCTTCAGAATATTCCGATTTTCATACCTATCTCCTCTGCCTTATATGGAGGAGCCAACTTTATCAGTGCTCTCTTTCCATTTCTGTCAATTTTTGTGTTAATTTTAGCAACTTTTACACCAAACCTTTTCTCAAATGCTTCCTTGATTTCTTTCTTTGTAGCCCCTATTGGAACTTTGAATTCAAGTTTATTCTCATTTTCCATCATTATAGATGTTTTTTCGGACACAATCGGGTGTAGAAGAATGACTCTGTGTTTCATCTTACCACCTCGCTATGGTTTCAAGTGCTTTTTCTGAGATGATTGTGAGCCTACCTGGCATACCACCTGGTGCAAGATGTTCTACATTCGCATTCTTCACATTGACAATATCCACACCTGGCAGATTTGCAAGTCCTTTCCAGTTTGCTGTATTCTCTGTGAGCACCAGAATAGATTTTGGTGTCTTGTATCGCCTCCCACGCATCTTTCCCTTTCCTGCCCTGATGTGCTTTCCAAGTTTTGCACGCTCTACATCTGGATATATGCCAACCTTAACAAGGAACTCTTCTGCAATGGAAGTTTTATCCATCCCCTCTCCATCCCCGGAAACAATAACTGGGAGTGTGAGTTTTTCGTCAAATTTGTGTCCTCTTGCCCTCACCATTGCAATCTCTTTTGTTGCTGAAAGCGCTGATTTTCTGGCAAGAAGTTTCTCTTTCTTATTTACTTTCTTCTTCCAGTTTTTCTCTGCTCTTGGGGGATGAGCATCCCTGCCTCCTACGCAGTTGGGTGCCTGTGCACCAGTCATGCTGTCCTTTAGCCTTGGTACTCTGGATACACCCCTACCCTTACCAGCCCATTCCACGGACCTTTTCATGCCCGCAATTCTGTATCTCCCATAAGGCTGGGAAGCATAGGCATATCTTCCATAGGGCTGGCGGCGGTTTGAAAGAATTGCATGAAACACCCTCCTGATAACATCTACTCGCACTGGAACTGCAAATGCTGAAGGAAGAGAAATTTCCTTTATCTTCTCACCTTTTGTGGAATACACATTCACTTTATATTCACTCACTGCTACTTTTCTTACTTTCTTTACATCATTTGTCATATCCATCTACCCCCTATGCCCCCTGCTTTGGCGTTTTTGAAATATAGGTGACCTTGGGTACAATCTGAGGTTGTTTTGGCATCCTTACTGTATCCCTGAATGCAATTGCCCTTTTCGCTGGCCCAGGTACCGAACCCTTGATTACCACGAAATCGCTTCTCACCACTCCATAGTGGAGGAAACCACCTGGTGGAGTGATGTTTGTCCAAATATCTTTTTCTTCCTCTTTTTTCTTTTCTTCCTTCTCTTCTTTTCCTTCCTTCTTTTCCTCTTCCCTTGCTCTCCTCATTCTTATTTTTTCTATTGTCTCAGGTGTAAGTTTGATTTTTATGAGCAATTTGTTCAGCTCGGTGCGCTGATGATAACCCATCTGCCCAGCCTGAGGAACAGTGGGCATAACATAACTGGGGAAGTGAGGTCCAAGGGTGCCAATCATCCTTCTGTGCTTGCTGTTCTTTCTTGGCTGGAGTTTTACACCCCATCTTTTGATATGTCCCTGGAAACCCTTTCCCTTAGTAATGGAGGCAACATCTACAAAACTTCCATCGCTAGCAAAATCAGAAAAAGCAATCTCCTTTCCAAGCAAGCCCTTTGCAAATTCAATTCTCTGCTCAATTGTTCCTCCCCCAATCCTCAGTTCCATAATATCTGGCACTTTCTTTGGGACACCAGTAATAAGCCATGGCTGGGTATATGCAATTACTCTCACATCTTCAATCTCTTTCTTGTGTTTCTCAATTTTTGCAAGTGCCTCTTTTTCATCATACTTCTCTGGGAGAGGGAATCTTTTTGCAAGGTATTTATCAAGCTTTGATGCCCATACCTCTGTGAGTGTGTAAAGTGCTCCGTTTTTCCGCCCGTAAGCTCTGATTGCTGCCACTTTCATGGGCGGGGTTTCAACAATTGTCACTGGCGTATGGACTTCCATTCCACTTGTAGTGCTGCGTTTTCGTTCATCAATGAGAAGTAGATGTGTCATTCCCACTTTGTATCCGAGAAAACCCTGGATTTTTGGTTCACCCTCAATCTCAGGCCAGCTTCCAAATTTAGGTATGTGTGCTCTGGCTCGCTTCCTTGGCGAATATGCCTGAGAACCTCTTCTTGGATGATGTCTTTTTGCCATTCATATCACCTTTTTTTTCTTGCGTGCTTCGGATTTGGTGTTTCTGGCGATTCCAGCCGTGACGAATTGCTGTGCTCACAAACACCTGCAGGCACAGCAGAGGGATGCATGCGCATATCCCATTTCGTCTGGCTGTGAATGCCTGTTTTTTGTTTTTGTTTTTTAGGTTTGTATCTGCCTTGTTCAGGTTTGCTTTTTATTGTTTGCTTTTTATTCCAAATATATGTAGTATATAAGGTTTTTTGGGGCAGAGGGGACAAAATCTATATTACCCCATTATTTTACATTGGTCGGTGAAATATTGAAAGCGGAGGAAATAAAATCGCTTGCGAAGGAGTACGAAGCAAATGTAGTGAACTTTCTCAGGGAACTCATAGCAATTCCCAGCATCTCTGGTGAGGAGGGAAAGGTGGTTGAGAGAATTGGCTTGGAAATGAAAAACTTGGGCTTTGATGAGGTTTTTGTGGACCACATTGGAAATATTGTTGGAAGAATTGGAAATGGAAAAATTAGGATTTTATTTGACTCCCATATTGATACTGTTGGTGTTGGAGACATGAGTGCCTGGAAGTTTGATCCTTTCAAAGGCAAACTTGAAAATGGTGTGGTGTACGGGCGAGGCGCTTCAGATAATAAGGCAGCAATTGCATGCATGGTTTACGCTGGCAAAATTATCAAGCAGCTCGGGCTTGAGTCCGACTATACATTTTATGCTGCGGGAATTGTGCAGGAAGAAGATTGCGATGGACTTGCGGTGCGTTCTTTGATAGAAGATTACGGGCTCAAAGTGGATTTTGTGGTGCTTGGGGAATGTACAAATCTGGATATTTACAGAGGACACAGAGGCAGAGTGGAGATGGAGATAACTACAAAGGGTAGATCCTGCCATGCTAGTGCACCAGAACGCGGTGAGAATGCAGTATATAAAATGATGGAAATCGTGAAAGGGATAGAGAAACTGAATTCCAGGCTAAAGAAAAACAGATTTTTGGGTAAAGGAAGTGTGGCAGTAACGCATATAGAATGCAAGACACCATCACTTAACGCATTACCTGACGAGTGCAGAGTGTATCTTGACAGGCGACTTACATTTGGAGAGGATAAGGAACTGGCAATCGCACAGATAAAGAATCTTAAAGGATTTGGAGATGCTAAAATTGAAATTCCAACCTATGAGAAACCCAGTTATAAAGGATTTGTGAAGAAGGTTGAGAAATATTTCCCTGCCTGGGCACTGGATGAGAAACATCCCCTCGTTGTGAAAGGTATTGAATGTGCAACCGAAATTCTTGGAAAAGAGCCAGCAATTTCAAAATGGGTTTTTGGCACAGATGGTTCATACACAATGGGAATTGCAGGAATTCCCACAATAGGGTTTGGACCTGGGAGGGAAGAGCATTCACATAGCGTGGATGATCAAGTTCCAGTTGAACATTTAGTGAAAAGTGTGGCGTTTTACGCACACCTACCACAAGTTTTGATGAGGTGAGAAAATGAAAACGATGTTTAGGGGAAAACATTTCATAACGGACCAGGAATGGGATGTAGAGGAACTGGAGACTGTTTTTGAGGTAGCAAAATACCTCAAAACCAAATTTGCGCTTGGTGAAGAGCATAGACTGCTGCAGGACAAAACTCTATTCATGATATGGTTTGACAAATCTACAAGAACAAGAAATTCGTTTGAGGCCGCAATGACACAGCTGGGTGGGCATGCACATGATCTCCCATCAGAGCGTCTTCAGATAAGCCATGGTGAAAGTGCCCAGGATACTGCGGAGGTGCTGAGCAGATATGGACATGGAATTGCAATAAGGCACTGCCTCTATGGTGAGGGAAACAGGTATATCAGGGAGGTGGCAAAACATGCGAAAATACCAGTCATAAATATGCAGTGCGATGTGTATCATCCGTGCCAAGCTATGGCGGATCTGTTTACTTTAAAAGAGAAAATGCGGAAGCTTGATGGCAAGAAATTTGTGGTTTCTTGGGCGTATGCTCCCAGCTACATGAAACCCATGTCTGTGCCCCAGTCACTGATCTTGCTCATGCCCAGATTCGGATTTGATGTTACGCTAGCGCATCCGCCAGAATTCAAATTAATGCCTGAGATCGTGGAGCAGGCAAAGAAAAACGCTCTGGATGCAGGTGTTAAATTTGAGATTACACATAACATGAAAGAAGCATTTGAAGGTGCGGATGTGGTATATCCAAAAAGCTGGGGATGCCTTCAAATTACACAGAATGCAGAGGAGAGCATGCAGATTGCAAAAAAATACACTGATTGGATATGCAATGAAGAATTGATGGAACTCACAAATAAACATTCCTACTACATGCACTGTCTTCCCGCAGACAGGGGTTACGAGGTGACGGATGGTGTCATTGATGGGCCACACTCTATTGTGGATGATGAAGCAGAGAATAGATTGCATGTCCAGAAGGCAATTCTTGCACTGACGATGGGGGGTAGGCCCTGAGCCAAATTACACTGAAATTTTTCGGTTATTTTAGGGAAATTGTGGGAATGCCAAGCATCACCCTCAGCGGAGATTTTAATAATGTAGGTGAAGTGCTCACCCATATTGCCATCAGATTCCCAGAGATCCGTAACAAGTTGTTTGAAGGCAATAAGGTGATGCCTTTTGTTAAAGTTCTCCTGAATGGGCTGGCAATAGAAGTACTTGAGGATTTAGATACAAAAGTAAAAGATGGAGATACCATTGCAATTTTCCCGCCAGTAGGAGGAGGTTGAACTACAAACTTCTTCCTGCATCTGCAATTATTTCTGTTTCTTTTCCGCAGATAATGCATCTTCCCGCACCTAATTTTTCGTTTACAGGAATTCCAAGGACTGAAACATCCAGGTATTTTTCAATTTCCATCCCACAATCTTCCCCACCACACCAGTGGAACCTAATAATCCCTGGTTTATTTTTTGCATCCTCAAGTGTCCTCACATAGTGCACATTCTTTTCAAGAGCCTTTTTTGCATTTTCATAAAGCGATTTCTGGATATTTTCAAGCGCATATTTAACTTCTTCTACTAAGTTGCTCTTTGACACTTCCTTTTTTTCTCTGGTGTCCCTCCTGGTCAGTGTGAGCTTCTCTTCCTCCATCTCTCTGATTCCTACTTCTATTCTCAGGGGCACACCTTTCAGTTCCCAGTCATAGTATTTGTTACCGGGGCGCAGATCTCTAAGGTCAATGTGTACCCGAAAGCCAGAATTTTTTAGAAGTTCAAAGATGCTCTTTGCATAATCCTCAATCTGTTCCTTCTTCTCTTTCTTCGGAACTGGCACAATTATGATCTGATAGGGTGCAATATTGGGGGGTAGCACAAGCCCAGAATTGTCTCCATGCACACCCACAATTGCACCTACAAGCCGTTCTGAAAGTCCAAAGGTAGTCTGGTGCACATACTTGTGGCTCCCATCAACATCTTCATACATTATATTATATGCCCTTGCAAAGTTTTCATGATACTGGTGAATTGTGCCTATCTGCAAAGCCTTTTCGCCAACAAGCAAATCTGCCCCCAGGCTATAAACTGCACCTGCAAATTTATCCCAGTCGGGGCGCTTGTGAAGGATGTAGGGAAGCGCAAATGCTTTGCCCAGATTTTCCATGATTTCTATATCTTCTTTTATCTGGGATTCTGATTCCTCAGCATTTGCATGGCAGGTATGGGATTCAAAGAAATGAATTTCCCTTACTCTGATAAATGCGCGGGTTTGCTTGGTTTCATATCTAAAAACATTTACAATCTGGTAGATTTTGAGAGGCAAATCTGCGTGGCTTCTTATCCAGATTGAGAACATAGAGTACATTGCGGTTTCACTTGTGGGTCTAAGCACAAGTTTGATGTCCAAGGGGTTATCTCCTGCATGGGTAACCCAGAAAACCTGGGATGAAAAACCTTTGATGTGCTCTGCCTCCTTTTGAAACTCACTTTCCGGAATCAAAAGTGGAAAACATACCTCTGAATGCATGGTGCGATCAAATTCTTCTCTTATTTTTCTGTCAATTAGTTGCATGAGTTTCCAGCCATATGGAAGCCAGATATTCAAACCCTTAACTGGATATCTTTTGTCACAGAGTCCTGCTAACTCAACCACTTCATTGTACCATTCTGATATATCCTCTTCTTTTTTGTGTTCCATGGTATCACTTTTTGCAGGAATATTATGGGTTTTAAAAAACCTTGCGAGAAAAATAGCGATACCCCCATTTAGGCAAATAAATATATAGGGGAAAAAGGATAGAGGGCACAAATCAGGAGGAACTCCAAATGCAATCAAGGAAGATAGAGATTGAAGGGCTTAACAAACTGGTTGAAGAGGGAATCCCAGCGGATTATCTGTTGCTTCTGGAGACAGATGAAGGGCTTGAAACCGATTTGTTTGTGCGCCAGTACATCAAGGAGACGCTCACAAAAGGGGAAACATGCATCGTGTTGCTTTCAGAATGCTCACCAGAGGATTTCAAGATATTGATGAGTGCCATTGGAATTAACGCAGAAACGCATGAAAAAAACGGGACCCTCTACATAGTGGACTGGTATTCTTTTAGAAATGAGAGAGTAATAGGAATTGAGGAAAGGGGTGCAATTTTCAAATGCTCCAAGAGTTTAACAAATGTGGAAATTGCAATTTCCAAGGTATTAAAGAAGATAGAAGGAAAGCCATTCAGGATATACTCAGATATTCTATCAAATGCAATAAAGATGTTTGGTTTTGACACTGCATTCAAGTTTTCACAGAATCTTACTGCAAGAATAAAGAAGTTCGGTGGCGGCGGACTTTTCAAAATTTCAAAAACAGTCCACGAACAAAAAGTGATTTCTGCATTCTATTCGCAATTCAGTGGTGTGCTGGATATAGAGCATCGTAGGGAAGATAACAAGGTAACTGCGAGATTTGGGATTCTCTCTCTGGACAACATATTCTATGATTCATCATACAAACGGCTGGGTGTGAGCAAGACAAAGGGTATTGTAATAATTTCAGATGATGAACAAAAGACAAAAGCCGCACAAAGGCCAGAAGTTAAGAAAGTGGCAAAGGAGGAGGTGGTTGAAGATGAATGAGGATGTGGAAGCGCCCGGTAGTGAGAATATTGAGGAACTGAAGGGTTCAGCAGTTTTATTTTATGAGGTAAAACCAAGGGGGATTTATGGGGTGTACAGGCGTTTGCTCGACGAGGGGTTACCAGGACTCTGTGTGAGTACAACATTTCCAGGGAAACTGAAGAAAACCCACAAATTTGAGTCCGAAGTTATCTGGATATCTGAATCCTCTGAAAAGGGTGCAATAAAACCAGGTAGAATGGAATTTGAGTTGATGAGAGATGTGAGTAATTTTATAAAGAATAACAAGGGAGGGGTGCTTGTTCTGGATTGTATTGAAACCCTAATTCTGGAAAATGGTTTTGACAAAGTCGTGAAATTCCTGAAAAAAATAGGAGATATGGCAGCAGTGAACGGAAACACAGTTCTGGCAGTGATTAATGACCAAAGTATGGAAAAAGAGAAGTTGTATGTGCTTTCAAAGAATTTTGATACCACGCTGGGAAAAGAGGAATTGGAGAAGGTTTTTGGAAGTAAAGAGAAAGTGGAGAAAAAGATAGAGATTGTGAAAGAAGAGGTTGCACCAGAACATGAAATTGAAATAAAAGCAGAGGAGAAGGCAGTGGAAGCAAAGCCGGAAATTGAGGAGAAATCTCTTATTGGCAGGGAAGCATTCACAAACGGGTTAAAAAAGAGTGTGACTGCAAGGGAGGCGTACACAAATGGACTGAGAAAGAAAGAGAAAGCGGGATATGTGAACGGATTAAAAAAAGAGGTTGTGCGAAAGCCGAAAGCAAGGAACATGAAAAGAGTGGGTGCTGGGATTGTAATTATCGTTGTTATTATTTCAATTTTCACATTCTGGCTATTCTCAATGCCCACGGAAAAGATAAAGATTGATGGAAACATAGATGACTGGGCAGGAATTGTGTCTTATAAGGACTCAGAGGACTTTCTAAATCCAGACATAAACATTGCAGAATACAGCGTTTACTATGAGAATGAGAGGGCTTATTTCTATGCAAAGGTTTCTGGCACAATATTCAATGGAAGAAACAATGGGTATGATGTGCTCACAATTTTTGTTGATAGGGATGGAAATGCAAGTACTGGCTATAGAATAGAGAACTTAGGTGCGGACGCAAAAATAGAGATAGGGGGCTATGAAGGCACAGTAAGGAGTGCACGTGTTTCCATATTTGAGGAATACACAGAAGCGTTGAAGCCAGAAATGAATTACTCTGCATGGAGGAATTCTGGTGATGTGAGGGTAGAGGTATCAGGGAATATAGTTGAGGGATTTGCAAAGATTGCTGGCTTAACAAATCCTGTGAGCTTAGTGCTGATGCGGCATTTTGAGGGAAGTATGTATGAGGAGAAGCGGGCAATTGCACTTGTGGGTAAGGCAGATGGCTCTCTTGTGATTTACCAGAATTTTATAGCAGGGGATGTGGTGAATGCAAGCGAGGATGTA
>JBMFNP010000016.1:0-33786 GCA_049970095.1 Thermoplasmata archaeon
CATTACTATCTGGCAGGCTCTCGGTTTCCTGGCTGAGATTATTAGATAAATCTCATCAACCAAAGTTAAGGTTCCCCCAACTTCCGCAAATTAAATATAGTGCATATACCTCCATATCTTCCAATGTATCCTCTGAAATTTACAATCTTTCCTCTTATTCTCGTGCTGGTTATTTCTGGAACTGGGATTTCTGGTGCCTACACGCACACTTCTCCCGGAGACAAAGTACCATGTGATTGGCTTTTCTTGGTATATATGGATGCAGACAACAATCTTGGGTCCGCTGCAGATAATAATCTTGCCCAGTTGATGGCTGTCGGCAGCAACCCCCAGATAAAGATAATAGTACTTGTTGACCGCAATGGATTCGGGGACACTGCTCTCTATCTTGTGGAAAAAAACAAACTTTCATTGCTTGAGGATGGGGGCACAGTTATCCCACCCACAAAGGAGGTGAACATGGGTTCTCCTTCCACTCTGAACGCATTCCTGAACTTCAGTACGAAGTTTGAGCACAATCACACATTTCTGGTTTTATGGGACCATGGGAGTGGATGGAGAGGTTTTTGTACAGATAGCCAGTCAAAGGATTCTTTGAATCTTCCAGAAATAAAAGAGGCACTTGCAGGTTTCAAGATAGATGTCCTTGGAATAGATGCCTGCCAGGGTGCCCTCATGGAAGTAGTGTATGCCTTGCGAAATTCTGCAGATTATTTTGTTGGCTCCCAGAAAGATGAGCCAGAAAGCGGCTGGAACTATACAATGCTCCTGAAAATAGCCTCCTCATACAGCAAACTCACACCTGAAATGTTTGCAGAGAGTGCGGTAGAAGCATTCGAACGCCATTATCGGAATTACTCTTTGCTATCTGTATCTGTCGCACTCAGTGCCATCAACCTCACAAAAATAGAGGCACTCGCAGAAAAACTGGATAGGTTCTCTATGACACTCAGAGAAAGCACTCCATTACTCTACAGTGAAATTGCTGAGGCCAGGAATGCTACAGAGGCATACGAAGGTAATTCTAGAGGAGATGTAGATATCGGAGATTTTGCAAAGAAATCCCTGAAAAGTTCTTATACATTCACTGTAAACCATGGAGAAGATTTGCTTCAGGCACTTAAAAGTACAGTAATCAAATATTGTGGCATCACCGCATCTCTTCCCGCTTCTGGTGTACGTGCGGATAATACTACTGGATTAAGTATTTATTTTCCAAAATCTAATTTCAATGGAGAATACCTGAGGACAAATTTTGCACTTGAAAACAACTGGAGCAAATTTATTCTTGAATTTCTTAACCCGAAAAATGTAAAGCCAAAGGATGTGAATGTCTCCTGGGAATTTGGGAACCAGAGTGTACATGTATTTAACCCTGAAAATAAGTTCATATATATCTGTGATAGCACAGGTAAAATTTTGCACACTAGCAATGAAAACATGATAAATTATACAGTGCCAGTTGCAGATTACTATCAGATTTTTGCTTATAGTTATACCCAAGTTGACAATGACACCTACCTTAACGGAATTGCAAAAAGTGGAAAGGAATGGGTTGGCGAAAGGAAGCCAAATATAAGAATTAAAAATGTGGTATTTTACAGAGAAGATGGTGTGCGAATTCTTGGAGATACAGGGAAACATCCTGTGGAAAACAGAAGTTTTCTTGCCATGCTCCAGATTGAAAATACAGGGAATGTAAATCTAAGCACAAACCTCAGTATTTCCGCAGGCAACATAACTGAAACCGAGACACTTGCGCTTGAAATAAATTCTTCAAAAGCCATTTATTTCTCTCTCTCTCTTTCCTCTGGCATATACACATTCTATGCTGTGCTTGATCCTGTAAACAATATTAGGGAAACCAATGAAAGCGATAATGTATATGGAGAGCGCATCAGTGTGCTTCCGAAAAGCCCGAATACTGGAATTGAGATAAAAATTGTTTCTGACACATATGGTGAGTGTAGAATTTACAATGCGAGTGGTGGCCTGATAGGGGAGCGCAAGTTTATTGGCAACACCACAATTTTCATTCCCAGCCATGCTTTTAGGGAAGGAGATTATCTATACATCCATATCTACACTGAAAATGGCACACAGTTCAGGAAAATCCAGGTTTTTTCAGAAGATAAAAGTTACGAAGTTAGAATTAATCTTGAGAGCGGGGGCTTCAACACCATTGACTACATTCTGATAGGTGCCAGCACCGCACTTTTCATACTTATAGTTATTTTTGTGATAGGGCTAATAAGGTTAAGAAAAATCAATTAGGTGTCATCCTACAATACTGTGTCGCTTTCTTTTTTTGTATCTCGTAACATAGCCCGCAATTCTGTTCAGCATTTTTTTGTATAGAATTTTCTCTTTATCACCCTCCCTCACCACAAGGTCTGTAAGCTGTTTAACCATTTCACGGTTTTCATAGAAATCGCTAGTAAACTTATCACCATGTTTTGAGATAAGTTCAATCGCCACCCTTTTTATATATGTCTGTCTGATTCTGCCCATAATCCCACCTCAGACAAGGGTAAGGTCAATTACATCCACAGAGCCAACACCAGGGATTTTTCCAAGAATTTTCTCAATTTCATCACTTTTTCCACCTTCATCTTTCATTAGAACTGCCACAAGAATCTCTCTCAACCCAAAAGCCACATCTTTGACCTGCATTCCACGCAGAGTAACATCACCTGGCATGGATGTTTTTATTTCTTCCATTATTTTCTCAATATTTGCTTCCACATCCTGGGGTAGAACCCTGTAAACTACAGATACATTGCCCATTTTTTTCACCTCATGGTCCAACAAATCCACATTCTCTGCAGGTATAAGCCCTGCTCTGGTTCCTGCACTCCTCGCATCGCCAGATTTCTACCTTTCCACACTTGGGACACCTGAATCTAACTGCACCTTTTTGCAGATTTCTTGTTCCGCATGAGACGCATGCTACTTCTACCATCTTTTACCACTTCCTTTCTTTCTCCTTCCTAAAAGGAGGAGGATTATAATACTTACCACAGGGATAAGTATGAGTGCAATCACAAGTGGTACCCACTTCGGCAGCGGTGGGGGTGCCTTGTAGAATGAAAAGGAAATTTCATTGGTACCGTTTTCAAACTCAATGAGACCATTTGTATTTTTCAGGACAAATTTTACAGTATGCCATCCTGGGCTCTCTATTTTTCCAGTGTAGTTGTACTCAAATGTGTATGTGGAATTCCTTGTGATATCAAACTTGAAATCCGTGATCTTTTCGTTATCCACCAGCACATCAATCTGGCACCCGTACACATCAATATTTCCACTATTTTTTACCGTGACCTTGAATGTGTATGGAATTACAACCTCTATTAGAAACTCCTTTGTTAGGCTCTTGTTTCCAGCATGTGATGCAGAGGTTGCAGTAATTTCCAGTGTAATGTGTTGCGGCTTCTCAGGCATTGTCACATTTACCTCAAAATGCCCGTGGGTATTGTTTCCCTCTGCAGGTGTGACATAGGAGCCAGTTGTATTTTCACCCTTGACCACTGCTCTGTATGAGTAGTTACCACCTGCCATTGCAGGCCCACCACTCACATTTACATAGTATGTCCTGACCTCCTTCACTCCTGCAGTATCTGGTCCTGAGATTACCACCCTTACAGGTTCATAGCTGTCTCCATTTGCCTGGTTGCTGAATTGAGAAGAAAGAATTGAGAGGCACAGAATGGCTGTGAATATGAGTGGCAACAATCTTGTATTCATTTTACCACCCCCCAGCGGAAATACACGAGAATTGCAAGCACCACGACAACCGCAATCACTGTTGCCCAGATATATGGGGAGTAATCAATAGTCTCTGGTTTCAAGGAGATACGCTCCCCTGCAATATTGAAGTTATCTGGCGTTATACTTACCATGGATACCGGAATTTTGTGCTCTGCAGTTGCCCCTTCACCCCTTCCTGTTGTTGAAATTGCATACAATTTTACCTTTGTCCTCTCTGTGATGGGAATTACATTTTCACCTGGTATTAATTTAACTGTAAGTGTTGTATCTGCCTCTGGTGAGATTTCACTCGTATTTGTTACCTCTCTCTCTCCTACATAGAGTTTCGCTTGCCAACCAAAAGAAGCGAGTTCCTCCCTATTTACCACCAAAACCCTGAAAGTGTCTAGTGTGTTGCCGGTATTCTTGATCTTAATGTCATAGGAAAGGGTTCCATTTTCTAGTTTATAGTTGCCTGGCTCAAGAATTGCACATGCTCTTCTTTCAACAATATCTATCCGGATCTGGGTACTTGCACTTATAGAAGAGTTCAGTTTAGAGAGGGCTGTGATAATCACTGGTGGATGGTTTACCTTTGCATCTGGTGGTGTGCTCACTGTGACCTCAATTCTTCTTGTATTGTTGCCAGTACCATACCCAATTGGAATGTCATTTTCGCTGAAATTGAATTTCCAGTCAGCAGGTGCACCAGTTAGTGTCACCACATCCTCCACATTGCCCAGATTTTTTAGGATGAGTGAAAATGTTCTTGTCTCATTTCCCTTCATCACCGCATGTTCAACTTCATTCCAATCAACCTGAAGTGCCCGGATTTCTACCTTTGAAAGCGCAAGGTAGACAGCGGTTGTGGTGTTATAAACAGTAACAGATTTCTCGTCAGCGTATTCTACGCGCATACCGTTTTCATAGCCAAAATTTGAAGCACGCAGTTTGTACTCACCACCTGGTAGTACTATTCTGAATTGAGAGGATGTGAGAATGGTCTGGTATGCCCAGTCATGTGTAGTAATTCTAAAAGTTTTGTTTTCTCTATTGCCTTCTACATAGGCTTTGAGAGAATAACCCTTTACAAGATTTATTGTTAGGTTAATGTCCACATTTTCTTTTACAAGCACTTTGCTGATGTTCACATACTCAATTGCATAGTCACTTGCATGGGCATAGAGGTTATAGGTGTCGGCATATAATTCTATGTTAAAGGTACTGTTCTCAATTACCGCAGTGTATTTCTGGGAGGTAGTCTCGGATAAAAATTCCACATAACCAGAAAGCAATCTGTTTCCTTCATATTCCACGCAACCCCTGACACTCGTGTTTTTTATCTGCTTTGAAACTTCAAACTCCACAGTCTTTGATGCATTTACGACAGTGGTATTACTTCCTGAGTAATAAACTGTTCTGTTCAGACCAGCAATGCTCTCTGTGGTGTTGTGCTCTACCCAAAACTTCACGGTTTTATTTGCAGGAATGGTGAACTCCACATTTCCCCCTATATCCGTACTCGCAGAAATTGTAATCTCTCCTATTGTAGCATTTACTGGTATATAGGAAACCCCTTCTCCCTCATGCACTATTCTAACATTTATTCTGTGGGCATAGTAGAGAGTAAACTCAAAATATCCTGGTTTTGTAATCTCAATTTCGCTGATAGATGAGAAATGTTCCTCACCTATTTCTCCAATGCACACCACTGTCCAGTTCCCAACAGGCACGAATATTCCGGCCTTTAACTCTTCAGCCGTGGTATCTATAATTCTCCCACTGATTTTCTCTGTGAGTTTTATTACTGCGTTAATTGGAGTCCCATTGGATAAAAGTGCACGCCCAGTAATGTTCACTTCCTTTACAACAGATACATTTAGATGCCTATCCACATGTGTATCAAATTCTGTACTTCCATCTATGGTATATCTAACATCTGTTTCATTTTCATGCTGTTGATATGCAAGGCGCATTGAATAGTTTCCAGGACTCAATGTAAGCACAAAATTTGTTGTCTGGCTTGCATTGATGTAATAACTTCTGTTTCCTATGCCACCGGAAATCACAAGGGATATGTTTTCATGAGCAAAGTTCTGGAATGTAAAGTTGCCTGAAATAGTTACATTTACTGGTGTTAATGCAATTTCTCCAGGCATATCTACAAACTCCATTGGAGGAAGTGCTCGTTCATTAAATCCTTCTGCTATTACACTCATTGAATATTTCTTTTCTTTTGGAAGATTTGCCCTGAACATTCCGTCTTCACCCGTCTTTGTGTACAAATGCAGTCCATCATTATCCACAAAGAAAACTCTGGCATTCTTGATTTCTTCGCCTGGATCGTGCATTCCATTTTCATTTGCATCATAGTACACCCTTCCATTGTAGGCATCACCATCTACCAGGGCTATATCCAATTTTGTGTCACTATTTATACTTACCCTTCCACAATATGTCCAGTTTACACCCGTGATCCATGCAAGATTCTTTATTTCATATGTTCCAGGTGGCAAATATACTTCATAGTGGGCACTATAATCCGTAAATATCCAGAGTTTGTCATTCCCCCTGTCTATCTGCATGGTGTAGCCGTACATCGTCTCGTTACCTGTTCCATATTTAACCATACCGTAGAGTTTCACAGATTTAGCAAGTGTGAGATTAATTTCCTTATCTCCATCAAGAATAAAGCTGCAGAAATTAGTATATCTTGTATCTCCTTTCACTGTTTGGGCATACATTGAATACATGAAACCAACGGGTAATCGCAAATCAAATTCTCCATTGGCATTTGCAACCACGAACTCGCTGAGTTTTCTATTGTCTAAGTTAATTATCTTTACATTTGCATAACTTCCTGCGGTATTTTCTACCATCAGTTTGCCATGTATTCTTGCAGAGGGATAAACAGGAAGTGTCTGGTTCTGCCTCTCACCCTCCTTCAGAGCAATATCAAATTTCTCAGAAACATAGTTTTCATCACTTACATACACCGTATAATTTCCTGGGAGTATCTTTTCAAACACAAAATTCCCAGTTTCATTTGTAGAGACCGTTGTTATGTTTCCATATTCATCTTTCGCTATTACTGTTGCACCTGGCACCGCCCTCTCATTCCATGTAACATTTCCATCAATCTCACATGGCTGGATTGCAATATCAAGAGTGACCGACTCATTCGGCTTTGCAGAAGAAGTCTGTTGAATTGTCGTATATTTTCCAACCACTGCAGAAATATTATATGTTCCTGGTGGCAAGTTTGCGAGGAGATATGATCCACTGGCATCTGTGGTGGTGCTGTAGGTGTCATTCGTAGAATTTCTTATAAGATAGACCCTCGCACCAGGAATAGGTATGTCTGAAGTTGAAGAGTATGTCCCACTGTGGTCGTTGTCCCAGTACACCGTGCCCTTTATCGTGCCAGTTGGAATGGTTATGTCCCTATTAATGATATAATCCCACACTCCATCCCTGTCTGCATCTACATTCTTCCTGTATGCCATATCCTGGGTAACAGTAAGTGTAAATCTAGTTACCTGGATATTTTCTGTCATTGATTGTTTATTCAAATCCCCGCCAGTTGTTACAATAATGCTTATATTTCCAAATGGCAGAATCAAATTGTACTTTCCGGCCTCATCAGTAATTGTGCTCATGTGCGGAATTCCATATTCGTCCTGGACTGTGATACGGAATCCTTTTACAGGCCTTCCATCAGGAAGTTTCAGGGTGCCATTGAAAAACGCACCTGGAAAGTATTTTATTATTGCAACACTCTGGGCGATGCTGCTTCTGGAGTTTAGATCAACAACACCCTCACCATTTAATTGCTTCTGGTAGGCTTCATCATAGTTTATTGCCTGCCATGCATCTGTATGATTCTGATAGTCCTTATAAGGGTTCCAGTATGCTGTAAGATAGACCACTCTGAAATGTGTCATGTTCCATGCGGGCATTCTCTGATAATTCTCAAATCCAGATGTGAGTGATGGAATTCCATCTCCCATTCCGATGTCCTTGCCGCTATAACCCACATAAATTCTGTAAAGCAAAGAATTATAAAACATATCCTTGTATTCTATTTTGTAGTTTACAATTCGCACTCCTGCAGGAATCTCATCAATTTCATATTCGCCACCATACTCACTCACCGCTTTGAGATTATAATAATCATACGGTACAGATTCGCCCCTTCCTTTCATTCTCTGGTCAGAAAGCTTTGCAGGAGCATAGAAAATTCCAGTATTTGTTCCTGAGAAGGGGAAAAGGCGGGAGTCAACTGCAAAGTAATAAACACGGTTCCCGGTAATTTCCATCACCTGATTGTACAGTTCAGCGAGTTCCCTTAAGTTTAGATTGCTGAGCAGATAAACTGACATCCAGGTGTAGTATGCGTTGTGTTCATTAAGATCAGAAGACCTCGGACCAAATATCTTTGGGTTCTCAAGCACAATTTTTACTGTCCCTTTCATGTCGCTGAATCTTTCCCTTATTGGATTTACATCCACACCTGCATTACTAACTGCTTTCAGGATTTCCTCATATTTTGTTCTGTCCTTTGAGTACCAAACATACATCAGATGTGCAATCATCAGAGAGATTCCCTGGCTCTCATTTTGTGCCATAAGAAAGTTCCCTGCTATTGGAATTCCATTCTGGAAGTTATCTGCCACCGTAGGATGGTGTCCCACATCCACCGCCTCGAAACCATAGTCCCACCAGCTCAAAAATGCAGGTCGCTTATCTGGAAATTCCGTTTTGTCCTGTTTGGCGAGCCACTTGTAAGCATCTGGCCAGTATGAGGATGGTAAAGGTACTGAAAAACCAAAAGCACCAAAATATTTGTATGAACCATTTATTTTATCATAATCTGTGGGTTTTGCAAAGTCAGGCATGGATTCATAAATTTGCTTATCAAATTTCCGCTTTGTTTCGTATGGAATAGAGGCATCAATTGCAAACCATACATTGGGAAATATTACGAGAAAGGCAAGGAAAAGTACCATTACCACATGTGTCAATTTCACACTCTTTTTGAGAGCATTCCATAAGCCACCGCCAATAGTACCTGCAAATGTTTTTCGCATTTCTGAAAAGTTTGCGATGTTCAGGAGAAGGATTACGAACCATGCTGAGAGCACAGAGAACATTGGTGAACCGAGGAATATGAATTTTCCTGCACTTGCAGCAAGATATACTGCCATTACGCTAAAGGTTGCAAAGAATATGTAGTCTGCACGCCATGACTTGTAGGTTTTATAAAAAAGATATCCGAGCCCAAGAATCCCAAGGAATGTTGTGGCTGCTCCGAATGAAAGCACCACCCTGCTGAAATCTGGTGCCTGCGCCTCTGCAACTGTAGAATATACTTTTGTCTTCACAAAATAACCCTGGCCTGATATTATAATCTGGAAATAACTAGGGTTAATCAGATAGACCGCAAGAGCCAATATGCCCAAAATTGCACCAATAACAGGGAACACGACTACCCATGGGAGATCTCTGGTGGAGATAAAGAGAAAACCCAGAACTACTGCACCAATATAAAGGTAAACAGGAACATCAAACCAGATGGGAATAAGCTGGTCACCGTAGTAGTATGGGAAGGCGATAAGGAAACCTATGCCCATTGCAAGCATTGTGAGAATGTAAATGCCTGTGGAATCCACTTTTCTGATATGGTTAATTATAATCTGAGCAAAGAGATAGATAAGGAGGATCGCTTCCATATATGTGAAGCCCTGCCATGCCATTGAAGTTGCTCCGAATGCAATACCAGTCATGAGGCTATAGAGCAAAGCCTTCCTTTCACTCCTGAAAAATGCTCCCAGCCCCTTTCTGATTTCTGCTCTATCCTTCCATGAAGAGACCCATTTATTATGTCCCACAATCTTTATAGTTCGTACATAGAAGAAAAGTGTGGTGAGCACCATAAACAGGTAGAATGGCAGATAATTTCCAAATGTGGCTATGCTCCTCTCAACCTGTGCCTCCATAAATGTGAGGAAAAACACAGCTACAAGTGCAGTCTTCTTTCCAAAGATCTCTTTTGTAAGAAAATAAAGTGGGAAAATGCAGAGGGCACCCCAGACCGGTGCAATGTACACCAGCACATATGCTGCAGAAAGTACTGCGTCACCGCCAAAAAATGGTGCAAGAAGTACACCAAGTACTGCTACCATCCAGTCAAATAAAGGTGCTCTTGGATTTATTGCACCAGCAGGATAATTCAGCATTGTATCAAGAACCAGATGGTGTTTGTTAGCCACTATATACTCAATTACCCTTGAGTGATAATAGGAATCCGACCCACCAGAGTAAAGGTACAGGGGACCATGCTGGGTTATAAGTTCCGTGGCAAAGTATGTTCTTATTAGGAGACCGATAAAGAATATTGTCCCAAGGTAAAGCATCGTTGTCCCATGCCTTGCGCACCATATTACTGTTCTATCTGATAATGTTAAATTCTCATCCTTTTCTGTCATAGCCATACCTCAATCTTGGTACTTTACCCCTCATAACTAGTTCCTGTATATATCTTTTCCCCCATGGAGGGAAATATAAGTTTTAGTTTATTACCTCTCTTTCCGTTTTCTTGCCAGCACAACCAGAAGAATTCCAATGCAGAACATTGCAATTGCGGCTATGTTAGAAAGCTCATGTGTGGGATTTGATAGCGGATAGTTATCGCTTGCACCTGCCCCAACCATTGCCATCATTTGCTCTGTCGTCATACCAGTAGTTCCCGCCCACATCATCATATGCCTGGCAATTCCCAGAAACACCCTTGCCAGCACCATTGTTCTGCCAGAAGTTGTTGTGGTGGATTATATTAGCTGAAGCCCCAATGACACCATTCTCACGCGTGAAATCGCTATTTCCATTGATGTGGATGGGCGCATGTGCTATGCCTTTCGTTTGCGGTTTTGTTTTCCCTGCACTTGCATTGGGCATAGTGAGGATTGCAAAGGCGCTTAGCACAAGCAAGCCAAGGACAAGCATTCCAACCCACTTTTTGTTCATCCCTCTCTTTGATAGTTGTTGTTTTTTATCCATATTCACTACCTCCTTTTTTTCAAGGATAACCTAACAAGGTATATAACACCTATCCAACACAGCATGTAGAAGATTGTTTTTACTCTTCCATTCCCTTTCTTTTCTTAAACTGGATCTTGGCAGTTAGGATTTTTTCAGATGTGAAGAATTTGCTGGCTATGTAAAGTATCGCACATGTGAATACAATCTGGTAGAGTATTCCAAGATAGAGTACACTGTATTCCTGGGTGTAAAGGCATTTTGTTGCAAGCACAGGATAGGAAAACGGAAGTGCATAGATCAGCGCCTGGATGGATAAGGGCAAAGCCTCTAATGGTGCCATCATTAGTATAAGCACTGGTATTAAAATCGGAATGTAAAGCACACCAGAGAGTGCCTGTGCACTTCTTACATCCTTTGTGTATGCACCCAGCAGCACAGCAAGGGAAAGTACTGCAAGAAACGCAAGGAAAATGGAGAGAATCATTAGCAAATAGCCCTGAAAGTCTGGCACAAGTCCGAGCGCCACAAGATTCACCTGCCCATTTATCCGAGGCGTGTTTGAGGTAAGTGAGCTCATATAATATGTGAATCCGATGAGGTAGGAGATTGTGGCTACAATTGAAAGCACAATTACACCTGCAATTTTTCCAAATAAGAGATAAATCCGGTTTGTTGGAAGCGTGAGGAGAACCTCAAGGGTTTTCTGTTCCTTTTCCATAGCTACAGAAGTGGCAGCCAGCTGTCCAGCCATCATTAGCAAAATCATTATTACAACTGGCATTGCGATTCCACCGCTCATCACTCCTGTCACCACAACCAGTGGGGAAACATCTCTTACATTTCCCTTTATAACGGATTTTTCTTCAATCCGAATTGGATGGAGAATTTCGTCTGGTTTTGCATCTGGATAAATTGAAACAAGGCGTGAATACAGGATGTAATCATTAAAGCCAGAGATTGCAGATGAAAGAACTGCAAATTCACCGCTCTCGGTTATTCCATAACTTTTCAGTATCTGGTAAACATTTAGTTTTGTGCTGTTTCCCCCAATAATTGTCTCAGTAAAATTTACCGGGACCTCTAAAACAAGGGACACACCATTTTGCTGAGCCTCATTGATGGCTTTAGAGATATTCTGGGTTGAAACATTCAAAAGCACAATATTCTGGTTAATAAGGTAGTTATAAAGCACATCTGAAATTGTTGAGTTTCCATCATCTCCATCCATGTTTACAAAGACGCATTTCACTGTCTTCAGGGACTCCTTTGCAGCTTCCATAGAAACATTGAGGGCGCTTCCCATTATTGGAAAGATAAGCAAAGGTACAAGAATCATTCCAATCATTAGTCTCGGGTCCCTTATCATCTCCTTCAGTTCCTTAATAATGATGTTCAGAAGTGCATTAACCATTTTTCACAACCTCCATAAACACATCCTCCAGATTTTTCGCGTTGTATTTTCTCTTCAGTTCCTCAGGGGTTCCGACTACCAGCAGCTTTCCCCTGTTTATCATCCCCACCCTTGTGCATAGATACTCAACTTCAAGCAAATTGTGGCTTGAAATTATTGCAGCAGCACCAGTTTCCATGATTACGCGCTTTATTTCATTTCGCACATAGTGTGCATGTAAAATGTCAAGCCCTGAAGTAGGTTCATCCATGATAGCGAGTTTGGGAGCAACCATAAGGGTTCTGGCAATCTGCAACCTGCGCTTCATTCCCTTGCTGTATTCCTTTATTCGAGAATCAATTCTTTCACCCAGTGCTGCAATTTTAATTCCATTTTCCACCATTGTTTCCTTTCTTCCTTCAAAAAAACCAGCGATAAACTGAAGGTACTCTCTGCCGCTGAGGTTCTCATATGCTCCTGCATCTTCAGGTAGGTATGAGATTAATTTCCTGATATGTGTGCTTTCTCTTGTTACATCCATTCCAAATATGGATACCTTGCCAGCTGTTGGCAACAGAAGTGTGGAAAGAATCCTCAACGCAGTGGTTTTGCCGGCACCATTTGGGCCAATCAGTCCAAAAATTTCTCCGTTATTGATTGTAAGAGTTATTCCATCTATTGCCCTTATCCTTGGCGTGTATTCCTTAACCAGTCTTTCTAATTTAACTGCAATTTCTGATGCTGGAATTTTATCACCTCGTTATACGAGAGTGTAGATTTTTACAAATTCTTCTTTTTCCATCATGCCCAGTACTTTTGCATCAAACTCACGCAGATAACACCCCTCAGAAAAGTAAAGGAGTTCCGTCATCAGTTCAAAGAAGCCAATGTGCTATTTGAATTTATGTGCACAATGCAAACTTATAGCCATAATAGATAATTCCTGCCTTTCCATCCTCACCCAATTTTCTGAATACCATTTCTACTCTGGCACCGATTTTCACATCTTCGGGTTTACAATCCACAATTTGTGCCGTGATTCTTGGTCCTTCATCAAGCTGAATGATTGCCATTATATAAGGTACCTGGTTCTCAAAACCATCTGCGGGCTCATATACAAGCGCGTATGAATGAACCACACCTTTTCCTCCAAGCTTATAAGGTTTCATTTTCCCAATGCTCAACCTGTGGCAATCTGGACACACAATTCTCGGCGGAAAGTAAACCTTCCTGCAATTTTCGCACTGCACACCTACAAGATTATATCTGCTCGGAATCTGCCGCCAGAATCTCGGAATCTGCATTTTTCTCACCTCAATTCTCTCTTTTCAGAATGCTCACAAAAGCAGTTGCACCCGTGCCCCCAACATTTAATGTCAAGCCAATCTCAGCACCTGGAACCTGTCTTTCCTTTGCTTCACCTCTCAATTGCTGCACCACCTCAACCACCTGGGCAATTCCCACAGCACCTGGCGGTTGTCCCCTTGCCTTCAAACCCCCTGAGGGATTTACCACAATTTTTCCACCAATATCCGTCTGTCCTTCTGCAGTTGCCTTACCACCTTCGCCTTTCTTCACAAGCCGCAGATCCTCAATTTCTATAATTTCTGCAATGGTGTAGCAATCATGCACTTCCGCTATGTTAATCTGTTTTGGAGAAACACCAGCCATGTGATATGCCCTGCTTGAAGCCCTCACCACAGCATCCATTGTGCATATATCTCTTCTTGAATGCAATGCAATTGTATCCGTGGCTAAACCCATGCCTGCAATTTTAATTGGAGTATCGCAGAATTTTCTGGCATGATCCCAAGGACAGAGCACAAGTGCCGCAGCACCATCAGACACAGGTGCACAATCAAGTGTTTTTATGGGTGTTGCCACTGGAGAGGATGTGAGCACCTGCTCAACAGTAAGTGTGTTTTTGAAGTGAGCGATCGGATTCTTTGAGGCAAATCTGTGATTTTTCACAGCCACCTGTGCCATCTGTTCTTCAGTTGTGCCGTACTCATACATATGCCTTCTTGCCATCATTGCAAAAAGGGATGCATAAGTTGCACCAAAAATGCTTTCCCACTCATTATCTGCGGTGGCACACAGTTCCCTGTTTGCCTCTGCATCGCCCACATCTGTCATTTTTTCCGCACCCCCCACCATCACAAAATCATAAATTCCTGATGCAACTGCCAGATATGCTTCGTAAAATGCTACACCCCCTGAGGCACTTGCTGCTTCCACACGCACCGCAGGTAAATGCTTTGATGCATAGCCAGCATAGTCCATTATTAGCGAGGACACATGCTCCTGTTCAATCAATTTTCCTGCGGACATGTTGCCCACATAGATGGCGTCCAGCAAATCACCACTTATTTTTGCATCCTCTATTGCCTTCAGTCCTGCCTCAATTCCTATTTCCCTGAAAGATTTTTCCCAGAGTTCACCAAATTTTGTAATCCCGACCCCGATTACTGCTACCTCTCGCATGCTTTCATTCCTCCCTGAGTATGATCTGGTGTTTGAATTTCGTGTAAATTGCGTAATTTATTTCCACCCAGTTTTCTATATAATGCTGTACAAGGGGTGCACCTCCACGATTGAAATTGCTAATTGCCTCTGTTACGGTAATATCAAAACCATCTGTCCCCGCACCAGAACCAAATGCAACTGCAAGGATCCTGTCTCCAGGTTTTGCAACATCCAGTACAGAGCTGAGTCCAAGCATCACCGCTCCCGAGTATGTGTTTCCAATGTAAGGTGTTAGCAAGCCCTGTTTTATCTGCTCATCCTTGAATCCCAGGGTCTTGGCAGCCCTTCTTGGAAATCTTCCGTTTGGCTGATGGAATATCGCATACTGATAGTCTTCGGGTTTTGTGCCCTGCATTTCCATCAGTCTTTTTGCACATGTGAGCACATGTCTGAAATATGCTGGCTCACCTGTAAACCTACCCCCATGACTTGGGTACATCTGTCCCTCTCTGCGCCAGAAATCTGGTGTGTCCGTAGTGAAGGAATATGTGCGGTTAATCTCTGCAATTACATTTTCGTTTCCAATTAAGAGTGCGGCACCGCCAGCACTGGCAGTGTATTCAAGTGGATCACCTGGTGCACCCTGTGAGGTGTCTGCACCTATTGCCATCCCATACTTTATCATTCCTGATTTCACAAGCCCCATACATGTCTGGATTGCTGCTGTCCCTGCTTTACATGCAAATTCATAGTCCGCTGCTGTAAGGTCTGGCGTGGCACCTATTGCCTCAGCCACAACTGTTGCGGTGGGCTTAACAGCATATGGATGGGATTCGGAGCCACAGTAGATTGCCCCGATTTCTTTAGGGTTGATTGAAACTCTTCTGAGGGCATTTCTGGCAGCAGTGACTGCAATTGTAATTGTGTCTTCGTCTGGTCCTGGCACAGATTTTGCATACACTCCTAAACTTTCACCGTATGCCTTTCCGTCTATTCCCCATACTGCACCAATTTCCGCAGGTGTTATTCGATATCTGGGCACATATACTCCATAACTCACAATTCCAACCATTTTTTCACAACTCCTCAAGACGCTTTATAATCTCAGATAGAGACATTTTTGTGACAAGCAAGGGAACATTTTCAATCTCTGCAATTTTGATCGCAAGGGGATCAACTTCTCTGGGCGCATGAAGCACCACACATGCTGGTTTGAGGGGATGCACCCTGATTGCCACCATTGGACTCCTCCCATATTTTACTTCGGTGAAGATCAGCGCCCTTTCACTGCTCCATCCGTATATTTTCAGGTAATCTGATGCGTTCAATGAGAGTATGGCTTTGATGCTGTCCACAATCGTGTAACCATGTATATCTCTATGAAGGGAACATGAGGAAACATTTTTTGCACCAATCATGTCTTTGAAATCTGTGAGCGGAATCCCTATGGGAAATTCCCTTATCTGGATTATTGCGTCACTTTCAACACCCAGCGTGTACTTTTTCAGAACTTCCCCTCCCCTTCTTCTGTCAATGTTTATAAATGCCTGAATAATCTTGGAGATAGTTTTTATGCCCGGTGACTCTCTGCGTTCATGTTCATAATCGCAAATTGTTGAGGGCGCGCATCCGAGTTCCTGCGCAAGTTCTTTCTGGCTTATTTTAAAGGTTTCTCTCCATTTTTTAATTGTTTTACCGGGGCTTTCAGAGAGTACAATTTCGCCAGCAATTTTTTCTGCAAGTTTATCTATCATTTATGGGAATTAAGTGGATGTTGTATATATAACTTTTCAAAAATTGCCGAATGGCTTATTCGTTAAATAGCGAACCGAATAACTGGAACCTAATATTTTCAGGGTTTGCCAGTATCCTCCTCTTTATAGTCTAATCTTACACTACAATTACGCGCCCATCCACGATTTCTACTCGAACAATGGTTTTTATTTTTATGCCGCATTCTTTTTCTACTTTCTTTTTTCCCTCGCCTTTATCAACTACAACAATTGCATCCACGATCTCTCCGCCCATTGCCCTTATTGCCTTTATTATGGCCGTTAATGTGGAGCCTGTGCTTATAACATTGTCAAGGAGCAGTATTTTATCGCCAGCATGAATGTCGTTGATGTACATGTTTGACTTTGAGTAACCAGTTATCTGTGTGATGGACCCCTCGCCTTCTAGCCCATATTTCTTTTTCCTGATAATCACGAAAGGTTTTCCTGTTCTCAGGGAAAGTGCAGTAGCAATGTGAATTCCCATTGCTTCTGGTGTGGCTATTAAATCAAAGTTGGGGGTTGCAATCTGCTGGACTGCGTCACATACTTCGTTGAGAAGTTCTGGCCATAATCTAGGGACGCCATCAGTAAACGGATTGACAAAGTAATTGTATTCTCCGAATTTTGTGATTTTCGCCTCCTGCAAACTTCTTCGCAGCAGTTTGAGTTCCATAATAGTAGATTGAGAAGGGGAATATATTTCTTACGAGGGGAGGGGGCAGAGCCCCCTCCCCTTACGGTAACCTCACGGGGTTACACCCTACGGTACCTGTGTTAAGGGGTATCTGACGATACCCCGAACGCACAACACCCCCACGAGGGGGCTACGCCCCTTACGGTCGGGGTTAACACCCTACGGTACCTGTGCTACGAGGGGGCTACGCCCCCTTACGGTAACCCCCAGTGGGGGTGCCAAAGGCACCCCCAAGTTTTTCCCTGAACGCTACCCTGAACTTGGATTTTGTGGAATATTTCATGGGCTAAGAAAGGCATTAGGAACATCGCCTTACAACCTCTGGGTCAGGATCAATTACAGGTGTTTCAGAGATCTCCCTGGAGAGAACATCCAGGTCTTTAAATCCAGAGCCTGTTACAAGGCACACCACGGTTTCATCTCTTCTTATTACTCCCTGTTCTTTAAGGGCGATTATTCCTGCAAGGGATGCACTTCCAGTGGGTTCTGCGAAAATTCCTGCATATCTGGCTAGATATTTCTGGGCTTCAAGAATCAACTTATCGGGAACATCCACTGCGGTGCCTCCATTTTTCCACATCAATTTGAGTGCTGCATTTCCATCCCAGGTGTAGGGATCTGCAATTCCACCAGCAACAGTTTTCGGATTGTTCCAAGGGACAATTTCCTTTTTCTCTTTCCATGCTTTTACCAGGGGTGAGCAACCTTCTGACTGCACCGCATGAATCAAGGGTGTTTTCTCTATCCATCCGAGATTTGTGTATTCCATATAGCCTTTCAGAGTACCTAAAAGGAGACCAGCACCGCCAACTGGTACAACTACTGCATCCGCATCAACATCTTCTGCAAGTTCATAAGCAAGGGTTTTTGCCCCTTCAATCTGGTAAGGATTGAAAGTTCCAAAACTGGGTACTGGATGCCATCCATATCTTTCAACACACTTCTCTAACATATCAGCAGTAGGGTCCTGATGCTCATCCCCCTTTATGGATTTTACACGATACACCTTAGCACCTAACATCTGAAGTTGTGCCAGTTTCGCTTTTGGTGCATCTTCTGGTACAAAGGTTACACACCTCAATCCATACCTTGCACACCAGGCAGCAAGAGAGGTGGCTGCATTTCCTGAGGATGCTGAAGCCAGCACCGAAGCACCGAATTCAAATGCCTTGTTGGCACCCACAACTATTGGGCGGTCCTTAAAACTTCCAGTTGGGTTTACAGTCTCATTTTTAAGGTAAAGGTTTTTTAACCCAATCACCTCACATAGTCTTTCTGCCTTTACAATGGGAGTGAAACCTTCCCCAAGTGTTCTTGTGCTGAATTCTAGTGGTAAAAATTCAAGGTATTTCCTGAGCAAGTTCCCCTTCCTTCTCATAACCTCCTTCATTGAAACCTCAATTTCCTCAATATTCATATGCACTTCTAGCCTTCCAGAACATGGACATCTGTAGATTTTTTCCTTTTGATATTCCTTTCCACATTTCTCACAAATCAGTCTATAACTGGTCATGCTTCCCTAAATGAAAATCAGATATTTATTGTTTAGGGGTGCGAAGGGTGTTTCTATAAATTTCACACTCTATTCCCATTTACCTGATTTCTTTGCCCCTGAGTTCACTTAACGGCTAGCATAAAAGAAGTTTCGGCGATACCGAGATTTGGGCGAGTGCGGTAAGGCACGAACCTTTACATTTTGTTTTTACTTTAGTTCTGGTAATTTTTGGATCTTTTGAACTAAACGCTTCGTGGAAATCTTTTGCTTTATTGAATTTTTTACTAACCCTTCATAAGGTGGAAACGCACCTGCGAATCCCAATACCCTTCTCGCCTTTGCTACCATTTCCAACTCTTCCAGAGTCCATCTGTCAGATACGAAAGAATTTTTCTTAAGAGAGGTTAATGTTTCAAAACGCATTGGGTAGCTTACAACACCCCAATTTAGCAACTCTGTAACTCTTTCTTTAAAATCCTCAGGGTCGTCTTTAAAATTATACAGGGTATAGACAATTATAGATCTTCGCTTAATACCTGCCATAGCAAGATGTTCAATTGCATTTTTCAACTTTCCTTATACAACCCCTCGTAGTGAATATTATGCTACCATCCCACTCAGGAATTAAATCCCATGCAGGAATACATGTTTCGGCTTCCTCAAAGAGGCCTTTGTAAACTATATCGGCCCCCGATCCCGCTGCGTGCTCAGGCAATAATGATGCATATAATCCACCCAGAATTATTCTACTTCTCGGATACATTTTCTTATAGAACTTTACAGCTTGATGAACGGGCTTCCAAGCATAAGTAAAAAGCGAAGTTATATAGATTTCATCAGGAGTAAAACCATTTTCTACACAACCGTGAAGAAACGAAAAGAAAGTGTGAATTTTCTGGTAATTGCAGGTCTTACCATTACTATCTGGCAGGCTCTCGGTTTCCTGGCTGAGATTATTAGATAAATCTCATCAACCAAAGTTAGGGTTCCCCATTTAACCAAAACTTATATATAGCACAGATATATTCGTAAGCCAACAGGAGGCTTAAAATGCAGAGAAAAATAGTAAGTGTATTGGTAGTGACCGCAATGATAGCAGCGGTATTCGTAATGCTGACACACCCAGCGACTGCAGAAACGCAAATAAATGTGCCGGGTTTGACAGAAAAAATCCCAGCTAAGCTTCTGAGCGGACCAAAGGACGACAAGGTGAAAGTGTATATAGTGACAGAGGACATAAATGAACTTGGCAACGCGCTCAGGAGCATGGGAGTTGAGACGAAGATTGGAACGCTACCAGCCCCTAAGAGGCTGATGTTCCCTGTGTTGGAGGTGCCAAGGGCACTATTGCCACAAATTGAGAAATTAGGGAGCGTAATCCAGGTTCTGGAGTACAAGTATCCAGAGACAGACAAACTTCCAGAGGAATATGTGAAAGCAGCGAATGATGATGTGGTGACCTATGGGCACCAAGGCGTCTCCCCAAGCATGTACTTTGCAACACAGCATCACCATGCAGATGCTGCATGGGCACTAGGAGCCACTGGCGGAGGAGTGAATATCGCAATTGTGGATACTGGTGTGGACTTTGCAAACCCAGATCTCCAGGGAACACAGGCAAGAGTAACTGATCCATCTTCTCCATACTACGGTTATCCCATTGTCTTTGACTCAAGCTCCATGCTGATTTATCTGTACTTTAATGGTTTGGCACCACTGGGCTACTCATGGTATGCAGATACTAGTTATGAAAGCAGTGCAACACCTGAGGGTTATGTTCCTTTTAACGGCAACTGGTACAAAGTAGAAGGGATTCCATCATTCACAGGGAATTATCATCTGGGTTATCATCCAGATATCAACCTGCAGTACCATTACCTACTTGCAGGTTATGAGCACTTGGTTGCAGTACTTGTTAGTGCAGAAAACAGAACAGGGAATCCTTCTATATATGACACAGTTTATGTTGACCTGGATAATGACCTTGATTTCACAGATGAAAAACCCTGTTTTATCGGCGATGAAATTTCATGGTCTGACAACTACAATGCAACAACTAATCAGACAGGTGATAACTACCACAGTGGTGATGGACTGGCAGACATCTCAGGCGGAATGATATATTTCATTGCAGATGGCATAAACTACATTCCATATGAGGACATATATGCATGGTACTATGGCTTCTATCCGATTCTACCTGACAATGGTTGCCTAGTTGCATTCTCGCTGGATAATGAGGGACATGGTACAGGATGCGCAGGCACAGCGGTGGGCAAGGCAGTGATTCCATTTAATGGTGCAGATGGAAACAATTACAAGCTCGGGCGCGGCATGGCACCAGATGCAAAAATCATAAATGTACCGATTTTCAATATCTTTTCCGACACTTTTGATGCCTGGCGCTTTGCGGTAGAGGGTTATGATGGCGACACTTCCACAACCGGTGACCAGGCGCAGATTTGCTCTAACAGCTTCGGCTACTCCTCAGCTTATGACGATGGCTGGAATTCTATAGACAGATATCTGTTTTACATTGCTGCCCTTTATGCTGGTGGTCGCACGGTATTCACAATTGCGAACGGAAATGGTGGTCCTGGCTATGGTACAATTACCACACCAACAAATCCGTATGTAGTGAATGTGGGTGCAGCGACAGAGATGGGATATAGGGTGCCATATGGCTATGAGTGGGGTGAGGGCGGTGCAAAGTATGGTGATGTGATTCCATTCTCTGGTAGAGGGCCTACTGCAATGGGCTATCATGGTCCTGATGTAGTGGCAGTGGGTGCATACGGCTGGGCAGCAGTACCTCTCTGGGCAACATTTGATGGTTCTATTGCAGGAGATTTGTTTGGAGGTACAAGCCAGGCATGTCCTGCTGCTGCAGGCGCCCTTGCACTAATCTACGATGCATACAAACAGAGGTACGGCACATTCCCAACCGCCACAATAGCGAAAAGGTTGCTGATGCTCGGCGCTGATGACATTCACTATGATGTATATACCCAGGGTTCTGGCTATATCAACTGTGAGCGCTCCGTTAAACTGGCAATGAGGCTCGGGGGAATTTATACAAATACAGTTTACTGGATGCCAGGTACCTCTACAGGGCTTCCAGATGGTGGTAAATATCCAATGTACGCTAGAGTTCTGTTCCCAGGTGGTTCAGACAGCACAAACATAACCGTATACAACTATTACAATACAATGAGAACAGTTAATTTGAGTGCAAAGGAAATCGTGAAAATTGGAGAGGCATCAATAGACCTCAAAACTAATGAAACCAAGAACAGATGGTACCTCAAATTAAGTGATTTGATCAACGACGCTGGATTGCGAAATAGCACCCAATTGCTGAGAGTGACCGCATACTATGACTACTCTACATTTGATATGAAAGGGGATTATATTGATGATGTGGTTTACAGAGTGGATATTCACGACTGGACAGATACAAACGGAAATGGGGTGATGGATAATGCCACATTAAATGAAGAATTCAACAGGTACACTGTCGCACTTGTAATAGGCAATGTGCAGGAAGCGTGGATTCATGACCCAGTTGCAAGAAGCCACAACGATACAATTATAGAGGTAAGGCCATATAAGTACAAGTACAGCACCCATGGTCCTATCACAATACACCTCAAGCTTGAGTGTTATGCACAGCAGAACTGGCCATTGATTTCTTTCTCAGAGAGTTCCTTCCAGCTGAACCCTGGTTCCACCAGGACGATTACAGTGAATGCAAACATACCTTCAAATTATGCAATTGGCGCATATGAAGGTGCAATAATTATTGATGATGGTACCTATACATCAGTAATTCCTGTTTCAATTAATGTGGCAGGGAATTTCACAGGAGACACATTTACATTTGGTGGCAATACTCCCACAACGAGCGTATATGCAAATAGTGCAGTGCGTGGTAATTATGACTGGGGCTGGAGAGCAGAAACTGGGGATTGGAGATTCTTCTTTGTCTTTGTAAACCAGTCACTGACAGATTACAGTGACCATTACATGCTTCTTGACCTAAAGTGGAACAATGTTCCAACTGACATTGATGCCTACATTCAGGGACCAAGAAGAGACTCTTTCTCTGTACACTACCCAACTATCTATGGTAACTACACACTTGGCACCATTGGCAGCAGTTCAAACTCCTATGTTTCAGGTGGGAAGTATACATTTGACAGTTCTACTGGAGAAGCAAGAGACATAATTTCCGCACCGCTCAATGAAGGGCTACATCAGATTATCATTCACAACACACTGCTGAATGCAACAGAATTCCCAGAGAACTTCTCATGCGAGTTAAGCACAATGTACTACAAGTCATGGACTACTCCACTCTATGCTTATGTTACAGACCATGTCTATACAACTGGCAAAGTTGGTGAAGTTGCAATAAAGAGCTCGAAAAACTGGACGGGAATGTCCTCAAAGGTTGACAGTATGACCACGAGAGTGTACACAAACCAGGTTGTCTATCAGGATAACCCAGATGACTACACTACTGCAAGCTGGAAGAAACCAGTTAAGGTGCTTGGGGCAAGTGTGCTGAAGATCGCAATCACAAGAGTTGGCAATCCAAATGATGACCTTGACCTCTTCCTGGTTTATGACTCAAATAACAACGGAGTTTATGATCCGGGTGCAGATGCCCTTAAGGCTTATTCTGCAACTAGTGCAGCACTTGAGGCTATAACTTACCCGAATCCTACAGATGGCACATATTTTGTGCTTGTGCATGGCTACAGCGTGCCTAATGGCAGCGATAACTTTGATATAAGCATTGGTATAGGTTCAAAAATGCCACTCTTCACTTGTGAGGGCATGCCTCAAGAGGTTCTGAAAGATACTCTCTACACATTCAACATTACAGCAAACATACCGCCACTAGGTGGTGTATTTAGCGCCTCTGTTGGCTTCGGACCAGAAAATTCCAAGGCAACATTCTCTCTGGATGTTGAGGCAGATATTGAGGATGGCGCAGCACCAACATTACAAGCATCCTCGCCTACACCAGATTCCTATGTAACTACAGCCACGCCGCTGATAAAGGCAAGGTACACAGACGATGTTGTGAGTTCTGCCCTCAATCCAAATTCTGTGGTAATGAAGATTGACGGAATAACAGTTACTAGCCAGGCAAACATTGATCCTGATGCAGGCGAAATCTCATTCAAGCCTCTTACTGCACTGGCACAGGGATCACACACAGTTTATGTGTATGCAAAAGATAGCTTTGGTAATGGTGCAGAGATTTCATGGTCGTTCACAGTTGATACAGTGCCACCGGTGTTGGTAGTAACCTATCCAACAGGTGGAGAAATCACAAACAACCCGACACTCTATGTAAAAGGATACACAGATCCAGATGGTTCAACTGTAAAAATAAATGGCCTGCCTGTACCACTGCAAACAGACGGCTCATTTAACTACCCGATAGTGCTATCAGAAGGCTCAAATACAATCACTGTGGTCTCTACAGATGTTGCTGGTCTATCTGTCACAATCCAGAAGAAAGTAACCCTTGATACTCAGGCACCAACACTTACAGTTAACACACCAGCACAGGATGCAATCTTAAACACTACCGTGATTACTGTAACAGGCACAACTGAGAAGAATGCGGTAGTAATGGTAAATGGAAACTATGCAACAGTAGATGCCTCAGGTAACTTTGCAGCAACAGTAACACTCACGGAGGGCCGGAACCAGATACAGGTAACTGCAAGGGATACTGCAGGGAATATTGCGAAGACCACAGTGAATGTGGTAGTGGATACCACTGCCCCATCTCTGAGTGTGAACACACCACTTCCAGGTGCAATCTTTGCTACTAGCACGGCAACGGTGACAGGTACAGTTTACGATGCAAATCTGGCATCTCTGAAGGTTAATGGAAATGTAATTACGGTTTCCGACAACAAATTCAGCACCACAGTTACCCTCACAGAAGGTGCAAACACAATTAAGGTAGAAGCAACAGACCTTGCAGGGAATGTAAACACAGTTGAAATTCCAGTAATCCTTGATACTCAGGCACCAGCGCTGACAGTTAACGCAACTGCAACCGAGACTAAATTGCCAGTAGTCACAATTACAGGCACTGCCTCTGATACGGGCACGGGAATTGCTAAGGTCACAGTTAACGGCAACATTGTTTCAATTGGCACTGATGGCAGTTTTACTGCAACAGTCGGACTCCTGGAGGGCACGAACACCATAAAGGTATGTGCATATGACCTGGCAGGGAATGAAAAGTGCACAACACTCTCTGTGAAGTACACATATGTGCCAGAACTCAGTGATGTGAACAACAAAGTTGATGATACCAATAAGAAACTGGATGATACAAAGAACGCACTCTCAGACAAGATTGACAGCACAGGCTTGAATGCAATGTTGCTTGCAGTGCTTGGCATAATTCTTGCAATTGTGGCAATTGTGCTCACATTTGTAATGAGACCAAAATCCCCGACACCAGAAGCACCGAAAGAGTGGAGTGCACCCAAAGAAGAAACACCTTCGGAGCCTGTACAGGAAAGCGCACCCAGTCCAGAAACGCCCTCCGAACAGCAGCCATAAACCTTTTTCTCAAACATTTTTAGGGGAATTTTCCCCGCAACCTCTTAATTTTGTTTTGTTTCTGCGCAAAATTTAACCGTTTTTACAGAAAATATTTTGAGAGTTTCAGAGATTCTACAATTCCAAAGCGTTTCATGATTTTTGATTTCTTCTTTTTAAGGATTGCAAAAGAATATGCTCTACTGCCCTTATGGTGAAGCATGTTTGCAAGTGCATCTCGCAATTCTTCATCAGTTTTTGCAAGGCGGATTACTGCATCTGCAACCTTATCTGCCAGTTCATGACCATATAGCGTTTTTGCAATTCTGTTTCCGTACTCAATGTCTGCAAGGTAAATCTCTTCCTGTACAGCGTCAGAGTATTCTTTCAATTTCCCTGGATTCTCAAGGGAAATGGCCTCGCTAAGAAGCTCTGCAGCCAGTCGTGCAGACCTTATTCCATTGTAAATACCATGATATGATAGAGGGTCTGTGAGTCCTGCTGCCTCTCCTACAAGCACATATCTCCTACCATATATTTCAGGGAGAACTTGGGTGGGTACAATTCCTGCAAATATGTATCTCTTCTCAAATTTTTTCGGTGAGGCACCTTTCATTCTTTCTTTCATGTGCTCACTTTTGAATACAAAGTTATTCAATTTATCCGCCACTTTTTTATCCAAATGGAGTGCATATGTGCCTACAGTCACACCGTTTCGTTTCGGGAATACCCAGCAATAACCATAAGACGCATATTTGCTGTCAAAATAAAATTCTACAGAATTTCCAAATCGCTCATCTACAACCTTGGAAGGCATCTGGAACTCATACTGAAGCATATATATGTGAGGTGGCAGTGGCTTTCCAAAGAACTTCATTAGCAGAGAATTCATTCCGAACGCACCTACACAATATTTTGCCTTTATTGTTTCCCCACCTGCTTGGACTGACACATATTTTTCCTTTAATTCCAATTTTTTCACTTCACATTTGTACCTTATTTCAGCCCCGTTTTCTTCAGCAAGGTCACGAAGATATTGATGATATTCAGAAGGATAAACTAGGGCACCAGGATACTTGTTAATATTCAGTTTCAGTTCCACACCTGTGCATGTGTAGAGTTTTCCTGTATCTGCAACTCTCTCTATCACCTTTTTATCAACTGGCTCCAGTTCTCTCGCTGCGTAGTTTATGTACCCAGCACAGGGTTTATAACTTTTCTCGGCTTTTCTTTCCAGGACAACCACCTTAAGCCCTTTCTTTGCAGCTCTCTTCGCAAATGTGGCCCCTGATATGCCCCCACCAATCACGACAATGTCATACATCACATAGAAGATAGAGCAATATTATATTTGAATTTAACCTTTGATAGAGCGCAGGACTCTATCATGATAGAAATAAATGGCAAGTGGTATCACTCCCAGAAAAACTATCAAACTTCCAGTCCTGAACACCGCACTGAAGCCCTCAACAGGCGTCAGATAGCCTGCTGTGAAACTTCCAAGTAAAGCTCCGAGCCCCATACCCGCATTGATCATCCCGATTGCCCAGCCCTTTTCTTCAATAGATACACTCTCAGAACTTGCAGCAGTTACAGGTAGTACAAAAAACAGCCATACTGGTAAAACCCAGATCACATATATCAAAATGAGCGAATTTGTTATAGAAAGGATAAACCAGATTACTGAGTATGTGAGAATTCCGCAGGCAGCAATCTTTATCTTGCTGTACCTGTCAGTACATATTCCCGCAATGTAACTTGCAGGAATCCCCAAGAGACTGGAACTCGCAATAAACACTGCAGTAATTTTCACACCTGTTAGCACACACTCACCAAGTGCTATTGAAAAGTTTGATATATAGATAGGAAAAATTGAAAAAATCGTATAATTTCCCCACATCACAACCGTTGCAACTAAAAACAGAATAAATACTCTAATGTTATTCCCAGGTTTTTTCGCATTTGTTCCGAAAATGACATCCTGAGATATAACTATGAAGAAGGTTCCTATGCCCCCTGAAAATGTAAGTACCGCTGAGAATAAAAGCATAAAATCATGTGAAAGATTTTCTGATGGCAATAGATAGACAAACGCAATTGCACCAGCAACTACACCGACATTGGAATAGACATTCAGCATCCCAAGAGATTTTCCTTTCCTCTCTGAGGTATCTGATACTATGTTCTGAAGTAGAACCTGTGAACTCAGGAGAAGTGTCTGGAGAGTACGGAGTATGAGCAAGGTTATCGGTTGAACAAATGGCAGAAGTAAAAACATTAAACATCCAGTTCCACAGCCAGCAATTGCAGGCAATTTCCGTGTTCGTATCCGATCAGAGAGCCAGCCCCAAAAGTAATTTCCAACAACCTGTGCAGCAAGGGGCAAGCCAGTAATAAGTGTGGCAAGAAGATAGTTATTACTGGTGTGAAGCAGATAAATTGGAAATACTACAATCACAGCACCATTTATGAAATTGAACATCATCGTTGAGAGCAAGACACTATTGGTGAACTTTTGCATAGAGGTTCAAAAAACAAACTAATATTTGCAACTTTAGGAAAGTTGCTAACATTCATCTGGTTTAATTTACAAGCTTTGCAAATATTTATATTTCAGAAATACATAGGAGAGCATGGAGAATATGGAATCTATATACTACCTCTTTGGCACAATATACTTAATTACTACAGTTGCACTGGTATATGTGGCACATAGGGGTTACTGGGCAGACCCGAAAGGCAGGAAAAACAAACTCTTCATACTTCTCTGTATCCAGACAATAATCTGGTGCGTTGGGGAAACAGGGTATTGGTTCTCTGCAGAAAAGGCTATGGTTCTGGGTTTTTACCACTTCAAGTATGTAGGTATAATAATGACTGGTCCCGCATTCTTTCTAATTGCAAATGCAGTGCCCATCTGGAGAAACATTTTAAACAAGCACTGGCTGATTTACACAATTTATGCAATTGCATTTGTTTTTGAGTTCCTCTGCCTCACAAACCCCCTAACTAACATATTCTTTTCAGGATACATAGAAAATCCTATAGCTCCAGGAAAATACTATGGCATTCTCACTCAAGTGTGGTGGGTATATGCCCTTGGTTTTGAGTACCCGATTATTCTTCTTGGCATTATTTCACTTTTATTCTCAATCAAGCAGGCAAGAACAAAAATTGAAAAAGCCCAGGCAAAAGCCATGATTGTTGCGGTAATTGTTCCACTTGTAGGAAATGCTTTAAATCTGGCTTCCACTTTGACACCTGACCCAACATCCCTTGCGATGAGTTTCGTTGCAATTGTGCTGGGATATGCAATCTCAAAATATCGGCTGATGTCCTTCGCACCAGAAACAGAAAAAATGGATGGAATAAAGGAGAAAATCCCTGTTGCACTTGAGCATGGCTATAACTATCTGGTTATGGACAATTCCAGCACTACATATTTCCTGCTGCGTGCAATGTGCACACAGAGACCCGGGCTATGCGTGACTGGAAAGCCACCCCCATCCGTTAGAACCAGATTCAAAATTGAAAAACTTCCAATTCTCTGGGTTACTGAAGTAGAAACAGAGGAACAGTCAGCAAACCCCGAGCGCCTGGATTTTGAAATCACGCAGAGCATCATAAACTTCATGCGAGAAAACCCTGGCTCCACAGTGTTCATAGATGATATTGAGTATCTCACAATAAAGTGCGGTTTTGATGCTGTTACCAATTTTCTGAAGGACATTGCAGATGTAGCCTCAGCCACAGCCTCCACATTTATTGTTCAGGTAAGACCATCATTTCTTGAAGAAGAACAGAAAAAACTTCTTGCATCAATGTTTGATAAAAAGATAGAAGCACCCAAGATAGAGTTGGAGAAGGTAGCGCCCAGAACTGTGCTGTATTACAGGAAGGAGGACACCTTGGAAATAATTTCGCACAGAATACCAGTGAATGAGAGAGTACTTGTGATTACAAGGACACATCCGAAGAAGGTTGCGAAATTTTTCAGCAGGGGGGAGTACTACTGGATTACCGACCTTGACATAGAAGATGTGAAGACAATTAAGCTAGAGGCTGTGGACACGGATTTTATTCTTGCGATAAAGGGTGCAATAAAGTCAGGAATAAAGTACATAGTGATTGATGGGTGCGATGTTGTGAAAATCAAGGTGAGCATGGAAAAATATCTTAGTTTTGTGAAAGATCTCACAGACCTGGCATACAAGCACAGCATCTTTCTCTACTGTGTGGTGGAAGTTAGTGATGAGAAAGAGAACGCAGTCATCATGTCCAGATTTGATGAAGTTGTGAGGTGAGTGGAGAGAATGTAGGTGCTGCATTCTTGTGGTGGGAATAAGAGCATAAAAAGATACCAAATACATTTATATTTCCAACATCTTTTTACTCTCATGCTTCCGAATATGAAAGGGCTAATACTTGCTCTGGATATGACCTCTGCCGAAAAAGGGATTTCAGTATTCCAGAAAGTGTGTTCATACATTGAGGCTGTAAAGGTGAATTATCCTATAGTGCTTTCTGCAGGCACGAAAATTATCAAAACACTCTCTGAGAAAAAATATGTGCTGTGCGATTTCAAAATTGCAGACATTCCCAACACCAGCAGGTTGATTGCAGAAATTGCATTTGAAAATGGTGCATCTGGGGTAATTGCACATGCATTTACTGGCAGGGACTCCCTGAAGGCAGTTAAAGATGTTGCGGAAAAGTATGGCGGGGAAGTTTTTGTAGTGGTAGAGATGAGTCATCCTGGCGGTGCGGAATTTACAGCAAAGCATGCAGAGGAGTTTGCATACCTCGCAAAGGAAGCTGGAGCAAGGGGAGTAATTGCACCTGCAACCAGGCCAGAACGCATCAAGAAAATCAGGGAAATTATTGGTGAGGAAATGCTGATACTTTCGCCAGGAGTGGGAACCCAGGGTGGAGAGCTGAAAAAAACAATCAGTGCTGGTGCAAACTACATAATTGTCGGAAGAAGCATATACGAAGCAGAAAAACCGGATGAGATAGCAAAAGAGATGCGTGCCGCAATTTCTACATAGGGATGTATGCTACCAGAGATATAATCCTCTTATAGCATAGTTTTATATATTTCCTTCCTATTAGAGAGCCCAACGGAGGAAAAAACATGACAATAGTGCTCAATACAAAAAATGGTGCAGTACTGGACCGCAGAAACGGTGCAGGGATTAAAAGAGTGGGAGCAGTTAACGGGCTTACAAACGGTTCCGGTATGACAAATGGTAATAGCTTGCGGACAAACGGGAGAAATAAGGGTACGAATGGCACAAATATGAAGGCAGGACTGGCAATTATTGTATTCCTAATCCTGCTGATTCCGCCGATAATGATACTCATGGGACCTGCTGAAAAAATGAAGATAGATGGAGATTTAAGTGACTGGGCAGACAAGGCGGCAATTGAACAGAATCCTGCAGGCATGGGAATTCCAATCACAAAATATGCTGTGGACTATGATAGCAAATATGTGTACTTCTATGTGCAGGTGCAGAGCCCACATGCAGTATTTGAAAGCACTGGCAATAATCGGGATAATATTGTGATTTTCCTTGATACTGGCGATTCTGGCTACAGAGTTGATGGGATTCAGGCAAAATACAAGGTTGAGATTTCTGGCAGTGATGGAAATGTGGTTTCTGCCTCCCTCTCCGAATACAAAGGAAATGGAATGGACTGGAGCTGGGAATCAAAAGGTTCAATAGAGGCAAAGGCAAACATTGGCGTAATTGAAGGGAGAATAAAGAAGGCAGACATTGGTGATAAAGAGCCAACACTCTATATTCTTGCCCAGAGATCTGATGGAAGCACAGGCAGAAGCATACTCCCTGCAAATAAGATGATGCAGGGAATTGCAATCACACAGACGGGAATTACTGCCGAAATTATACAGCCAGATGCAAATGCCACATTGCTCACATTCAATGCAAGGGCATATGGAAAGGATACATTGCTCACAAGCATAACTGTAAAACGCATGGGTGCGTACACGGGTGCTCTGAACCTCACGCTGGTGGATGCGACAAATACCGTGGTAGGTAATGCCATATTGAAAGAGAATGAGGTGACAATCAGCATTGGAAGGAATGTAAGCACAGCCTCGGATGCATTGTTCAAAATAGTGTCTGATGTTAGTGGAATAAATGGCAACTCAATTGGGTTGCGAATATCTGGTGCAAAGGCAGAAGGGATTGCAATTATCTACGGAGAGACAAAGATTGTGTATGTGGGTGCACCAACTGGCATAATAATAGATGGAGCATTCGGTGATTGGGCACAGATTCCTGCACACGATGACCCCCAAAATGATGTAAGAATGCAGCCATCAACCCTGCCAGTAGATAAAAATATTGATATAAATGCTACAAAATACACAAATGACACAAATAATGTTTACTTTTATGCAAAAGTTTATGGAGACAAGATATTTGCAGGACTTACCCAGATCTATCGTGGAATTGCGGGACAGCCAGGTGGTGCTTCTCCTGCACTCATAGAATCAATAGATGCTTATGACTACGCGTACATCAATTACACAGACACAGCGATTGGAAAGGAGTATTCCATCCAGATCACAGGAAAGAATGGGGAGATAGTAAGCAAGAAGGTGCTGGAGAGAGAAATCACGGGTGGGGTCTGGAAGGAGAGCCAAACACTCAACGGAAGTTTAACAGTTGCATGTGCAGGAGGAGAACTGGAGTTAGGAGTGCAATATTCAGGACAGATCACCACATACAGAGTTGAGATGACAAACTGGGAAGGCAGTGATGCAACAGCGGAGTTGCATGTAAGCAAGGTGGGTGGAGGAACAAGAACAACATACCACACAATAAATGTGGATGGAGATATGAGCGACTGGGCTAGCGATGAATTGATAGCGACAAGAAATGGTTGTAGCCTCTATATTACCTGGAATGCAAGCAACCTCTACATTGGATGGACTGGCACTGATTGGGGCGGAGGGGGTGATTTCTTTGCGTACTTTGATTCTGTATCAGGAGGCACTGCAACATCTGTTGATTGGGGTGGAACCCACACATTACCATCTGCCATATGGGATTATGCGTTCTGTGCAGAAGGTGCAAGTTACTGGAATCTTAGAAAATTTGATGGAACTGCATGGCAGGCAGATCAACCTTACAATGGGAGCACATACTGGGGAAGCGCCACGAACAACAATACAGAGATGAGTATTCCGTTTAGCGACATTGGTATTTCGGAACCAGGCACAGCAACCCTAAACATACTGATTTTTGCACAGTGGGAAGATGCAGTAAATGTATGGAATGCATTTCCAGTTGAGAATCCTGCAAATAATTCTGGCTCACAGACATTCACACATTACTACACAATAAGTGGGCTTGGTAATGGAACAGCACCCAATCAGATGAAAACATGGTGTCCTCCGATACACATTAATGGCGATACCGAACTTGCAACTAATGCAAGTGTGTGGAACTGGCCAGGTAATGGCTCACAGGATAATCCATACATAATTAAGAATTACTACATTGACGCAAAGGGCGGAAAGTGGGGCATATACATAGAGAACACCTCAAGTTATCTGGTTATTCAGCGGTGTTATATAACTAATCAGACAAGTATATCTGCACCCTCCGCTGGCATTGCATTGAGGAATGTTTCCAACGCAAAAATCCTGGAAAACACACTTATGAATGTTATCCATGGAATGCGAATAGATACCTGGAGCACCTATATCATTGTGGAGAACAATACTGTAAATCCGAACCAGCGCGGAATTTATCCATACCAGGCAAACTACACGGTGATAAGAGGCAATGTGATTACTGGTGGAGGCACAGCAGGGATTTACCTCAATGATGCCAATTATGCTGAGGTAGCAAACAACACTATAACCGGAAGTTACAATGGGACGCAGGTATATTCCAGCGAGAACTGTACATTCATGTATAACAATATTTCAAACTGCCTGAATTTTGGAATGTACCTTTACACATCATCCAAAAACAATATAGTGACTAACAACACATTCTACCATAACACAAAGTACGCAATCAACATCTCTTCAGGTTCTACTGGAAATCTCATTTATCACAACATTTTCCTGCAGAACAATGGTGCTGGCAAGGGTGTTTCTGGGAATTGCCAGGCATATGACAGTGTGGGTGGGAACTACTGGTATGACAATATAGCAAATGAAGGCAACTACTGGAGCAACTGGGATGGGAGCGGTGCATATCCAATAGATGGGGGTGCAGGTGCAAGCGATTGGTATCCGCTATCAAAGCCAGCATTACCGCCAATTCACATTAATGGAAATGCCGAATTTTTGAATTACGCAAAACTTTATGGCTGGCCAGGTGATGGAACCCAGGCAAATCCCTACAGAATTGAAGGATATTACTCCAACGCAAACGCAAGTGGAACACCCTCTGGATATTGCATCTGGATAGAGAACACAACTGTTTACTTCATTATCTCCACCTGTACATTTACAAATGCCACCGCCATGATAGATGTAGATCCACATGGTTCTGGGATTGCGATGTACAACACAGTTCATGGAGAATTCTACAACAATAACATCACG
>JBMFNP010000017.1:0-31788 GCA_049970095.1 Thermoplasmata archaeon
CTCCATCGCAGTCATTGTAGGCATCGTAGTTTCCTGGCTCTAATCCGTTTCCATACTCCCAGCCATCTGGCATGCTGTCATTGTCAACATCTGGGTTTTTGCTATTATTGGCTGCGGTGCTGTTGTTGCACCCGTGCTTTAGCCAGTAATTGAACTCATTGCCATCAAGCCAGAAATCACCATCTGTATCATTGATTAGCGGATTCAAACCCAGCACAATCTCTGCGCTGTCTCCAAGCCCATCTCCATCACTGTCATTCTGCCTTGCGTCTGTGCGATAATAGAATTCCAGGGTATCATTCAACCCATCATTATCCGTATCTGAAAAGAATGGCGAGGAATTGCATTTTACCTCTGCGCTATCATTCAACCCATCATTATCTGTATCTGCGTTGAACGGATCTATCCCGAATTTCTCAATACTGACAGATTGGAAACTGCCACTTATACCCAATGTGAGGTTTTGCCGCATTGAATAGAATACATAAACTGCGGTATTTCCTATTCTCTCATATTCCACGGTTGTGTTATTCACTACCAGAGTAATTGTGTCCGCACCAAAAACAATGATTTTGTATATGCCCTCAGCAGGCAGTTCAAACCCTGCAAAGCCACCAGAAAACTCACTGGAAGTGCGCACATAAAGGGGCACAAATGCGAGTTCCAGCCCATCATCAAGTTCATCACCATCACAGTCTCTGGAATGTGGATCTGTGCCCCAGTATATTTCCAGCCCATCTGCTGCACTATCATTGTCGCAATCTGGGTTTTCAGGATTGAGTCCTATTTTGTGTTCTACCTTATCATATACTCCATCTCTATCACTGTCAATGCTCTCATTTTCTCCGCTATTGCCTCCGGTTATTTTCATGCTCACTATTGTTCCATTGGTACCGCGCACAATTGCACCATCAAAATATGCTTCCACCTCTGAATTTCTTGCAAACCCAGTAATGTTCATTCCACATGTGGTGTAAACCACAGCATCTCCATCCAGATAAATTCTGTTAAAACCAGGAATGCATTGCACACGCACTGTTGGCACATCAAAATAATCCTGGAGAAGTTCAGCATGCACCTCCCAATTATTATCTGGGATTCTCAGAGGCTGGAATCTCTCAATCCTTTCTATTCTCATTTTTCCAGGGCTATAAAAATTAAAGGTTCTATTTCCAGATAACTTACAAACAAAAACACTCTTTTTACCCATCTCCCCGATACCAGAAAAATTCCCGCTACCATCATAACACCAGAATGCAACCTGTGTATATCCATGGATGTTCACAAGATGAAGAGTGACTGGTTTCCTGCTGTTCCATGTGTACTCTGCAGGTAATTCCCCTCCATCCACAGTAACCACTTCTTCCTCAACTACCGGTCGCAATACCAGGATCAGAAGGAACACTACAGCTGCAACAGTAAAAATCAAAATTGTGAATTTATAAATTGCTTTCAAATTTTCGCCTCCATGCAAGCACCAGAATAACAATAAGCACCGCAAATACAAAATTCCCGGTTTCGTTCACGCCAGTAACAGTGTTTGCAAGCCACCTATTTGTTTCCACCCAGGAATTTGCATTTTCCACATCGTAGTGTTGCAGTCCTCCTTTGTTATTTCCCATAAATATGTTGTTCTTTATTATATTTGACTTGCTTCCGAAATCCAGATATGCGCCATATCCCATGTTCTCAATAAATGAATTTCTATCTACTACATTCTGGCAAGAGTAATACATGTAAATTCCCTGCCCATTGTGTGAAATGTTATTCTCTGAGATTGTATTGGTTATTGCGGAATAGAGTGCTACTCCCATCTCTGCATTTTCTCCAATTGCATTGGCTCTGATAGTGTTCTCCCGCCCGAGCCAGAGATATACCCCATATAGATTCTCACTGAAAGAATTTCTCTCAATTCTGTTTGCATCTGAAAGATAGAGGCGCAGACCTACAGCACTACAGTTCACTTTGTTTCTTTCTATCTGATTGGATGTAGAAAAGAGCAGGTAGATGCCGTTTTCACATGCACGAATTGTATTGCCAGAAAGATTCCCGTTTCTAACATTGTAGAGAATTATGCCACCCATGTCATTGCCATAAACCAGCGTACAGTTTTGCACTAAAAAATGCATGCTCGTGTTTCCAATGTAAATGCAATAGCCATAGCCACTCCCATTGATTCTCAAATTCTCTATCAAAAAGGGGTTCTCATTGCTGCCGTTACCCACAAGCACACACAGTGTTCTTAAAAAATCCTCATCGCAATCTATCTTCACAGGAGGCCAGGGTTTCGCTGTGAGTGGAAAGTGGTCAACAACACCGTGTAGTCCATAAGGTATGGAATAGGGTATGTCCACGATGCCATCAAGGTCTTCATCTGGCACAAGCCATGTATCCCAGTAATTCCCATCTCGCTACCCAACATTGTGTTGCTCTCTACCAGAATATGTTCACAACCCATTAGTCTTATATTGCTGTAGTAATAGTCTTTCAGTCGGTTGAAAACAATTTCAATCCAGCTTCCATTTTTCACAAATATTCCCACTTTATTAAGGTAGAGGATATTGTCGTAGATCTGAGAGAAACTGGTATTCTCAATACAAACTCCGCCAATAGAATCTGTGTATGTATTGGAGGAAATGTTGTTTTTTTGAATGTACACACCAGTACTTTCCAATGCGATAATACCTGCTAAATAATTACGAGAAATTATGCAGTTTTCAATCTTTATGTTCTTGCTGGAGATGGGGGGCGTAGAAAAAAATAAAATGAGTGTGAAATTTATAGAATAAATCTACGCTCCCGCTTGGATTGCTATGCCGCCTCTTCTTTCCCTCCCTCTCCTAATACCCCTTCCATCCGCAGAGCACAATGTCTCCCACATTTGTGCGTGTGTTTTTCACAACTATATAGCCACCAGTTTTTTCAAAAAACTCCTTAGAATTGTTGCTGTTAAGAAATTCATCAATATCCAGATGGAGTCTCTGTATAGCCTCAAGTATATTTGCATCGCCAAACGCACCGCTCCACTCTGTAGTTCCGTCCTTTCCATCCGTTGCAAAAGAAAGAATTACTCCGTTCTTCACACTCAATTTTTTGAGAAAACCCATTACAAGTTCCAGATTTCTACCACCTTTTCCATTTCCGCGCAAATTTACTGTGCTTTCACCACCAGCTAGAAACAGAAATTTTTTGCTTTTCCCATAAGCGTGATTTAGCATCTCAGCAAACAACTTTCCACACTCTCTTGCCTCTACATCCAATGCTGTTGTGAGTACCTGCACTTCATATCCAAGCTCTTCAGCACGCTGCACACATGCAAGCACCGCAGAATCTACATCTCCCACCAAAAAATTCTTTACATTTCTGAAACCAGTATTATCAAATTTTGGAGTTTCAGGTGCCTCCTCTATGCTCCTGATCACATCCTTTTCCAATTTTTCGTACACATTATACTTCTTAAGAATCTGGATTGCCTGTTCCTTCCTTGACCAGTCAGGCACAGTTGGTCCTGATCCCACATCACCCAGTGTTCCCCCGGGTACATCTGAAAGTACCAGGCCAACAACTGTTGCCGCTGTATGCAGTGCAGCATTTCCGCCTTTAACCCTTGAAAGATGTTTTCGCACAATGTTCAATTCCCTGATATTTGCACCTGCATTCATAAGATTTTTTATAATCCAGTTTTTCTGGGCAAGCGAAAGCCCCTCAATTGGCATTGTAAGCATTGCACTTGCGCCACCAGATACCACAAAAATCACAAAATCCTCCTTTTTTGCATTTATCAGAATCTCCAGAACCTTTTGTGTGTTCACCAGATTTTTCTCATCTGCGAAGGGATGTGTAGAACTGAGAAATTGCAGATTTTCATAAAAGCCATCTTCTGGACAGAGCACAACACCCTCGCATTCCCCGATTTCATCAGCACATGCCATTGCCATAAGATGTGCAACCTTTCCTGCACCTACCACAAAAATTCTACCCTTCTTTCTGAAGATACTGTTTGCAATCTTAATGTGAGTTCCATCAAAACTTAGTTTCTTTCGCACAAGTGTGTAGGCATCTACACTTGCAATTCCTGCCTTAATTATGCTCAGGAAATCCTTTCTAGTGTGCGGGTTGTGGGTTGTATTTGTAAGATTTTCCTCGTTTAAGATCTCCATATCACATCTACCTCGTCAGTCCTGAAGCGCTGGCGAATCTCAGTATCTTTTATCTCCTGTCTTATACCAGAAAGGTACATCAGCAAACCTAGATACCCGATCATTGCTCCATTATCTACACATAAATCTGGCTCGGGAATAAAAAATTTTGCATTTCTCTCTTCAGCCATCTTTCTAACCATCTCCTGAAGTCGTTTATTTCTTGCAACCCCACCCCCGAGCAGCACCTCATTCTTGCCCACATGTGCCATTGCCCTCTCTGTTACCTCCACAAGCATTGAAAATGCATATTCCTGGACTGAATAACACAAATCCTCAATTTTCTCACCCTTTTTCAGAAGTGCAAGTGCAGCTGTGAGGATCCCAGAGAAAGATACATCCATGCCTTTAACAGAGTATGGAAGCTTTACAAGTTCTTTTCCCTGAAGTGCAAGTGCCTCAATTTTTGGTCCTGCTGGGAATGGTAGGCTGAGGGCACGCCCGAATTTATCCAGAAAATTTCCAATACCCATGTCCAGTGTTTCACCAAAAACTCTGTATCTTGAATTTGTAAATGCAATAACCTGGGTATTTCCTCCAGATACATAAAGCAAAACAGGGTCTCTGGCTTCAGTGGTCCCTCGCCCTATCTCAAGGTGTGCAATACAGTGATTCACACCTATAATTGGCTTCCTTAAACTCAAACTCAGTGCTCTGGCAACTGTGGCACCTGTGCGAAGTGAAGGTCCGAGCCCCGGCCCCTGGGAGAATGCTATGAGGTCTATGGCAGAAAAGTTTTTTCCGCTTTTTTCCAGTGCCTCCCTGATAACATCAACTGCAACTTCACAATGATGATTTGCTGCCTCTCTTGGATGGATGCCACCAGATGGGGGAATGTATGTTCTGTAGACATTTGCAAACACCTTTGCATTTTCATCTACAATTCCCACACCGAATGTATGTGCTGTGCTCTCTATTCCCAGGCAGAGCATGCTCAAGGTTAATTCCATGATTAAGATAATCTTTTTTGTGTTCCCAAGATCAGTACCTCAGAATTTCATCAAACCTTGCCTCAATGAGCCGCATCTTCTCCCTTTCCACACTCCCAGGTGCACATTCCACAATAAGTACGCTTCCAGAAATTGAGTTTTCGTCATCAATTGCCTTTAGAAAATCAATTACTTCCTTGAACTCGTTTGAAAGCAAAATGTTTGATAGAGCATCAAAGTACACAATTCCATGTGTCTCCCGCATGAAATCCAGAATGGTTTTCAATACCTCAAATTCAAGGCGGGATGGTCTGAGCACATTTTCATAGCCCTCAGATTCTGTTAGCCAGTATATCTCAGCATCTGTTAACCTCGGATCCTCTGTTAATTTTTTCGGATAATTCTTTGTAATAATCAGTGCCTTTTTACCCTTCAACAGGTTTTTTACAATATCTATGCCAGTAGTAACAGTTTCAACAAGATAGGAACGCCCGATGACAGGCACAAAAGAAACTCCTAAATTGCTCACAAACAAATCCTCCTGCTTATCTATCACCCTGGCGAAGAGGGTTCTCAGCATGCTTCCATCCTTTTTGGAGAAGGTATTCAGGTCAGCAACAGCAAGCAGAGCGGTGCCGTTCTGCGATAGTTTGTCTATTATTGTTTTGATAAAATTCATTACAGTGTCCACCCCATTGTACAATGCAAGAAGCTCAATGTCATCAATGACAACAAGTCCCCCTCTACCCAATGAGAGAAAATTTGAGATTTCATAGGTAATTTCAAAATCAAGCCTGCGAATATCACATCTTTGTTCCACAGAATAGCTGTCAGTGAGATACACAAAGGTTGCGTTCTCAAGTTTGTATACTTTTTTCAATTTTTCTGGAAATGTTGTGGTCATAATCAAAACCCTGTCTTTTTTGAGGAACTCTGCTACAGCAAGATATGCATTCCTTGGATTATTTGTGTTCAAAAAACAGATTTCCCCTGCACTTATTTTAAGAATGTCTGTCGTGTCTTCCTTTTTTTCAGCAATCTGTTGAGGTATTTGTGACACGGGTTTCTGGATCTGAGAAACTGTGGTATAGCCTGCAATTTTTCTGAAAGACCTGAGATACTTCAGGGTGTCCAGGTACTGCTTCCGCTTGAATGTGATAGTTGCCTGTTTGAGAATTGCAGCAAGATTCTTCACATTTGCACCCGCATACTTTTTCTCTACAAGGATGCGACCAAGGTCAGCAATTTCTGCGTGAATTCTTGCATGTAATCCTTCCATCATTTCTGTTTTGAATTTGTTGAGTTCTGAAGGGGTTGCTGTGCATCTGTACCTTTCATACCTTTCCCTTTCATCCCGCAAATCCATTCCGTATTTTTCCATTGCAGTAAGCAGAATTTCAATTTCATCAGTAGGCTTTACACCAGGTGCGGTTTCTTTGGGTTTTGCTGCGAGTCCCAGCATTTCGCGCAGGTTATCATAGATATTCACACTCTCCAGAATGTCCCTTGTAGCAATGCATTCCCTCGCACGGGCAACCATCTTCCTTTCCCTGCTCATGTCCGTACCATGCTTCTCAAGAAGTGCAATTTTCCTTTCTATATTGTCCAGCAATTCATTAAGTTTCTTAACACAAGATTCTCTGAGCAATGCAATTGCATCCCCAAGATAGTTGAGTGCTGTCTGGGTATCTCCACGCTTTGCAAACTGAACACTCTGAGCAATATAGCTCCTGGGGGCACTTAACTCCGCTTCTAAACGGGTGGCTACTGTCATCAGAGCCTTTGCCTCTGCAGTTTTAAGTCCGAGTTCCTTCTCAGGTGTGTGTGCTTCAACTGTTTTCGGTACTGGTGCAACTGGCTCTGTTGTTCTTCTTTCTATCTCTGGGAATTCCTTCACATATTCCACTTTCTCTACAATAACCCTTGTCGCCTTCTTTTCTTCAACAACGGGCTCTATCTTTTTTTCAGGAGGGACGGTTTTTTTGGGTGTAACCCCAGGCGCCTCAAGTGCCTCAAGTTCTGAAAGGTCAAAAACAGATGAGGGTTCTGGTGCGGGCTCCGGTGTTTCCCCTCTGTCCGAAGTGCCTGGCTCTGATGCTCTTGAAGTTTTTTCTTCAAGTTCTGATTCACCTATTACCGATGACAGAAGGTTCTCAAGCTCCTTTTTCTTGTCCTCTACTTCCATCCCAAAGAGTTCTAGGTCTACACCACATGTAGGGCATGATGTAGCATTCTCCGGCACTTCTGAATCACAGGACATGCAAATTCTTTTTTTTACCATCTGGTAATATATAAAAGAAGAGGGGTATATAAATTATCGGATAAAGAGGAGCACCTCAGATTTGTTTGAAGACTGTTAGCTTGTGTTCTCAGCCAAGAAACCGAAATTTTCAAACGAAACATATCTTCATCTCCTCGTGGCAAACCTTATATATCACCCATTTGTTTTGTCTATTCACTGCAGGCAATCTTATAAGGTGATAGCATGGTTAGGAAACCTGGTAGGATGTACAGAGAAATTGAAGGACAACCATACACAAGAAAAGAATACATGGGTGGAGTACCCAATGTGCGCATTTCTCAGTTCAAAGTGGGTAATCTAACTGCAGATTTTGATTGTTCTGTTTCACTTGTAGCGCTTGAAGCGTGTCAGATAAGGGATATTGCATACGAATCAGCAAGAATCAGTGCTACCCGTGTACTTGAGACAAAAATCCCGAATATGTTCAGATTGATTGTGCGAAAATACCCACATAATGTGCTGCGAGAACACAAAATGGCTACAGGTGCAGGTGCAGACCGAGTTTCTGGTGGAATGCGTGCCGCATTCGGGAAAGCTGTAGGGCATGCTGCTAGGGTCCAGATTGGAGAGGAGATAATTACAGTAGAGGTCCCCAGGGATAAATTAGATGTCGCAAAGGAAGCCCTAAGAAAAGCTAATACCAAACTCCCAACACCCACAAAGATGGTAATTGAATTCAAAACGGCATCTCCAGAGAAAAAGGAGAATTAGTCCCTTTTCTTCCCCATTTTTCAGAGAAGTGATTTTCAAAAAAGTGATTTATAGAGTAAAATGTATTGTTTGGCAGCCTTTTCCCATGAAAAATCAATTTTCATATCTTTTTTCACCAGTTCCAGCCAGAAATCCTTACGATTGTACTTTTCAATTCCCCTGAGAATCGCTTTCAGAAAATCATCCCCGTTGTAGGTTTCGAAGAGAAACCCGTTTCCTTTCACCTTATCTACACCCACATCAAACACCGTATCTGCAAGTCCACCAGTGTATCTTGCAACAGGAATTGTCCCATAGCGCATTGCAATCATCTGGATCAGCCCACATGGTTCAAACTTAGATGGAATCATTATCATATCTGCTCCTGCATACAGTTTATGGGCAAGTTCTTCATCAAAGCGGAGCACACATGCAATTTTATCACTTACTTCCGTGAATGTGGCTACAAGTTCCTCATAATATTTATCTCCAGTCCCGAGAATCACCACTTCCACCTCTAAATCTAAGAGTTTAGGTAGAATGTCTGCAATAAGGTCAATTCCCTTCTGTTCCGATAATCTGCCCACAAAAGCCAAAAGTGGAGTTTCTGCAGTTTTCTTCAGCCCGAGTTCTTTTTGCAATTCGCTCTTGTTCTTTGCCTTTCCTTCATATGCGTTCTCTACACCATAATTCACATAAAGGTATTTGTCTGTTTCTGGATTGAAAAATTCGTAATCAATTCCATTTAGGATGCCTCTAAGTTTATGGGAGAAATGACGGAGGAGCCCATCCATCCCATAGCCGTATTCTGGTGTCTGGATTTCTTTACTGTAATTGGGACTGACAGTAGTAACTGCATCTGAATAGACGATGCCTCCTTTCATGAAACTGAGGGATCCATAGAATTCCATTTCCTCCATTCGATACACTGTCTCTGGAAGCCCCGTATATTTTATTACATCCTTTGGAAAATTCCCTTGGTACTGGAGATTGTGAATGGTATATACAAGTTTTATTTTTGAAAATTTTTCACTATTTTTTTCACATATTCTAATATACGCTGGAATTATGCCTGTCTGCCAGTCATTGCAATGAATTATATCGGGTGTCCATTCTGAGCGTTTTAAGAATTCTACAACCGCTCTCGCAAAAAAAGCAAATCTTTTAGCATCATCTGGTTGCCCGTAAAGTGAGTCCCTTTCAAAGAACTTATATCCATCAACTAGATAGACCTTTACCCCTCCCCAGATTTCTGTCTCCCTTATTATCGCAGTGTCGGGGTATTGTTCAATATAGACAGGGAAATCCATTATGGTTTTCTCCCACCTCTGAATATTTTTGTACCTTGGCATGATTATTCTGGCATCCACACCTTCTTTGACAAGGGCTCTTGGAAGGGTTCCGCTTACATCCGCAAGCCCACCAGTTTTTGCAAGGGGTGCTACTTCAGAACTAGCAAACAACACTTTCAGTTTACTCTCTTCTTTTAACATAAGAACAGAATAGAGCAAGAGATATTTTAAAGTTATATTCCTTGCTCAAATCCTCTGTTTGGTCCATGGCGAAGAGATGGTATTTTTGTACCTGCATCTCTGCTGCCTATCTTCTTAACTATATCTAATTGTGAATGGCGCAAGAAATGCACACTACCACACAACTTTTATATACACACAAGCAGATATTCAACTATAAAAAATAAAAAAAGAGGTGAGAAGATGGAACAAAAAGAAGGAAATATAGGAAAAATGAAGGACGACACCAGAGGCAGAGTACCTTTTGCATTGATAGCAGTGATTATCATGATTATGAGTGGTTTTGCAATAGCCATGATCAGCAGACTCTCTTATGAGAAATATTCTGAGCCAGCACCCTCTCAATCACTCTATCTCAGTGATATTTTGAGAACACAGCAGGATAGAATCAGAGACCTGGCAGAAGAAGCGGTGATGCGTTCTGTGGAAAATCTGCAGACCCAACAAATGTGGTACATAAGCAACGATGCACTCATGAAATTCGTTGACCTGATGAATAAAAACACTGGTGAATCAAACAAAATTGCAGGAAGATATGTAATCACATACAGCAAGCCTGAACTGAAAGTAGGTGTGGTGCCATTTGAATACAACACTGTGAACTCCCTCGGAATGAAAGCCAAATTGAGAAGCCCTGTCGATCTCAGAATAGCCGGGAGTGTGGATATCACTCTAACAGATACACTAACAAAGGAAAAGGTGCTTACCACCACAGTAGATTTAGATAAAGTGGTGCCTACCACACGGGCATTTATAATGGACCAGGCAACCCGGTACCAGTATGACCTTTCCCCCAATGGACTTGGAAACGATATTCTTCAATACATTTTACAGACAGATCTGGACAAAGGCCTCACACCCGATCCAAATAATGTAAAGGCGGCAGTAAAGTTTGTGGTTGACCTTGAAACCGCAATGCTATTCAGAAAAACAAATGATGCTTCGCTTGACCAGTGGATTAGAAATCTGCCATCAAAATCCAATGTGGATGTGTATGACGCGTACAAGCGCAGCGTTGGTGTAGGTACCGGTAAGATAAGAGTTGATCTATCAGAATATGGAAACACCTTTATATTCCATGGAGAGAGCACAAAATTGGGAGACACAGAAAGAAAATATGAGGTAAATGTTGCACTCTCGCTAGCAAATTCCAACATTTTAATAACCCCTAGACAATACTCTTTCATGGATTTATCTTCCACAAGCACTGCAGCTATCACCTATGATATCTACATTAATTCTGGAACTGTGAGCATAGAGGGCTGGGAAGTGAATGTACCTCGCCCTGTAAAATACAAAACATCAGTGCCCTGTCAGATGGATGCAAGAATCTTCAAATTCATAACCAGCAATAAGACCTCAAAAGACATGCCAGGTGTTGAAAACACTCTCTTCTTTGAAAACAACTTCGGTAAACTCTTTACAGCAAGACATGATGTTAAGATTGAACTGAAAAACGCGAAAAATGAGGATGTATCTAAACTAAAGGATGTGCTCATTGATGTTTATATTGATGGTGTTAGCGTTGGGTTATACCAACCCCAGGAATTCCCGCTTACTCTCAAGAGTGTGAGAGAGGGGGAGCATCTCATTGAGGCTACCCTGATGTACAGCAACGGTGAAATGGAAAACGGAAAGTTCGTAGTAACTGTGCCAAAGACGGTAACAAAAGGAATTGTTGAGGCTAAGTTTAACACCACTCAGGGTATGAGCACCTCAACATTCTGGTCAATAAGTTTAGCATATCTCCATGGAGTTCCTCAGGAACAGAGAATGCTCAAGCTCTCCGAACTGTATGGAGCGATTGCCGGGTATCCATTCCCCGAAGACATAAAGAAAATAGATTTTACTACAAACGAAACAATGAATGCCACACTGCAGCCCTACATACAGTGGTGCGAAAACTTCAAGCAATACCTGAAAGATTCCAGAAATGCAGTTGCATTTACATATAATTTTGAGGGCTATTCCCTTGAAAAGTCAATGATTTCTGCAGTTTCTACATGGGAAGAATTGAGCAAATCAATGATGTACATTCGTGATTCAAGAGGTTTGAACCCTCAGCAACTCCTCAATCTTACAGGCAATGTGTATTACAACTTCACAAGCATCCCTACATACTACCCGCAGATTGACCAGTACTCAGACATTATTGAAATGATTTTGGGTGCTGTGCAGCCAGGTGGAATTTTAGATGGATTATTTGAGGGAATGGATTCTCTCCCCTATTATATAGAACTCTTCAAGCAGTTCAAAGAGTGGTATGACACTCATAGTGGAGAGCTGGGTGTGTATGGTGCGCTTGCAACAGGTGCAGTGGTGGCTTTTGTAGTTGGCTGGTATGTCTATGCTCCGGATAAAAATCTCACGGAATATGTGAAACTCATCCTACAGCAGTATCAGGTATGGAAACCAAGAATTGAGCAACTTCATAACCTGTTTAGTTCAATGGGTGTAAATGACATTTACGGATTTGGCGCAGTAGTTCTTGGCAAATATTTCTTTGGTCAGGGGTTAAGCTGGGTTGATTATGTTGATAATGTAATCGCACAACTCAACTACTGGAAGCCAAAGATAATCCAGTTGCGCGGCAATCTCCAGACACTTGGAGCTGACAACATCTATGGATATGGGGCGGTGCTGCTTGGGAAATATGTGTTTGCGCCTAACCTAAACTGGTCTGAATATATAGACGCACTTAACTCCTACATGCCAGATATAATTGGGTTGAAGAACCAATTTAATGCCATTGGGATAAAAGACATCTACGGGTTTGCAGGTGTAATTGCCTGCAAGTACATGTTTGCAAATGACATGGACTGGGGTACTTATCTCCATGAGCTAAACAGTACATGGATGCCAAAGATTGTTGCCATAGCGGACAAATTCAAACAATATGGTATCAATGACCTTTATGGGTTCGGTGCAGTCATTCTCGGAAAGTTCGTGTTAGAGCCTAATATTGACTGGCAGACATATCTTGACAGAGTGCCCACATATATTGATAGAATTTTCACAATGCGGGATTCATTCAAGGCACTGGGTGTGAACGATGCCTATGGGTTTGCAGCGGTGGTTGTTGCAAAGTACACACTGGCAAAAGATATTGACTGGTGGAACTACACCCAGAACATAACAGAATTCTGGTTGCCCCAGATTGTGTCTCTAAAAGAGGCTTTTGGTGCACTGGGAATCAACGAATGGTATGGATTTGCAGCAGCAGCCATTGGAAAGTTTGTGTTTGCACCTGACATGAGCTGGGCGGACTATATTGTGAAACTGAATGAAATCCTTGATCCGAAACGGATAAATTTCCTCAAGGACTCTTTCAAAACGCTTGGAGTCAGTGATGCTCTCGGATTCGGTGCAGTAATTATTGGAAAATATGTGTTTGCGCCTGAAATGGACTGGAATGAATACCTTGACAGTGCTGCCTCCTTCATCGGAGATGTTGCAGATCTCAAGAACATGCTGAGAAACGATCTAGGGCTTGGAAACTATGACATATATGGGCTCGGAGCAATTGCCCTGGGTAAATTCATATTCGGTGCAAACAAAACATGGAAAGAGTACATCCAGGATGTGAAGTCAGAACTTGGATTCTGGGTTGGACAGATAAATGACCTGAAAGGGATGTTCGGCCAAATATTCAATGTACTTGGCATTGACGACAAATATTCATACCTTGGATTTGCGGCTGTAATTGCTGGTAAATTCCTCTTTGCTCAGGATATGTCATGGAAGGACTATGTTTCCACAATTACTTCCTACAAGGATCAGCTTTCAAAATATCTTGATTTCTACAAGGAGTTGCAGGGCACACTTGGCACTGGGGGTGCTGCAGCAGCGGTGGGTGCAGTGATCCTTGGAAAGTACATGTTTGCAAGTGACATGAACTGGGGTGACTATCTGAATCAGGTTATGAACAGTTATCATTTCTGGGCAGGCAAGCTCCAGGACTTCATAGGTATATTCTCAAGATACAGCGACCAGCCAATGGTCTTCAGATTGATGTTCCAGTTCCGCGATGCAGTGCAACTGATTGACGATACCGCAATGTTCTTCATCAACGACAACAAAGATGTATGGTCTATAATTGGAAAGGCCAACTGGATTAAAGTCCACGATTTCATTTCCACATATCTTAAAGGAATTGTGGATATAATTAACATTGTAGAAAAAGGTCTCAGCCTCTACACATCAGTTCTAAACCTGATTAAAGAATGGAAGGACTTTGATGACTGGACAAATGTAACAAGTGTGCTTGCCTTGCTTACAGACACAGTTAATGTAGCAATTCAGGCGGTGGACTTCCTCATAGACATAGTGACATTCCTTGATGCAACCAAGTTGCTAAATGGACTGGTTCAGATTAAAGAAACCCTGATGTGGATTTCCTCAAACCTGCTGGTAATTGCCAATGCAATTGTGGCAGTTGCAAATGTGGTTAGAATGTTCATGGATGAACTAAAGGCGAACAATGGAGATTTAGTTAAAACGCTAACGCATCTGTTCTTCGGATTTGACCTTACTTCTGCGATGTGGTACATGGCACTGGAAAGTGCGGTGCTGGCAATTGGCGAAGCCCTTGCAGCATTTGGCATCTCTGTAGGCTGGATACCAGTCGTGGGTCAGATATTACTGGCAATTGGAGTCGTGAATCTTATTATCTGGGCCATATTCAACTGGGATGACTTTATGGGCATGCTGTTTGGCGGCAAGGATCAGTCATTACCTGTAAATGGTGAGGACATCACGAAGCTCAAGAATGATGTCACTACTAATCTGAACAGCACAATGTACTTCCTTGCAAATGTCAACGAATCCAAGCCACTCTCTTCCATCAGAGATGCAGGAATTGCACAAGCCTCTGCATATCACCTCAAGCAGTTCTCTGCGTACGCAGTGGATGAAAAAGTCTCAAAAGATATGGATACTCTTGGAAACTGGTATTACGAGTACGGCACAACACTGAAGAACTACACAAAGCACCAACTCCTGATGAAATGGGCAGTCACAGAATTCTGGAGACAGGCAGATGACTTTGTAGATAAGAAGAACAAGGCAAATCCCACATACGGCAAGCACAGTGAGGGCTTTGAAGATACCTTTGTATCCAAGGGACTATTCAAGAAGAAAAAATATACACACTGGTACATAGCCCTCATAAAAGTTACAGACAAGAGGACAGGAGTGACTACCCAACTCAGACAGAGTGATGGGCAGATTGAGAGCTTCATAGAGACGCTCAACTACTCCAATGCTGAGAATTACACAATTAAATATGATATAATAGGAGACAAGATTCCACCGCAAGGCATTCGGGACTGGGCAGACACAATGAAGAAGGTAGGTGACGAACTCACATACTGGAATGAAAGAATGAGTGAATCAAAAGCAAAACTTGACTATGTCAGGAACTTCTTTGATGCAAAGAACTTCACAAAGAGCCTTGGATTCATGCAGATTTATCTGGATCCGGAAATTGAGGAAATTGATGTATCCGTGAGACTGGACACAGGTGCAAGTTTCACATACGCTCACAATTACACATTCCAGGGCACAACCACACGCCTGAGCTTCCACATAGCCAAGGATGATATAAAGCCCTACTCGCTCTATCTCACACCCGGCACATACATTGTTTCATGGTCCAATCCAAAGCCAAATGTTGAGCTAAATGGCACAACTACCACCGTGGTTGTGAAACCATACAGTGACCCAGCATTCAATGCTGCAATTGTGAAAATTGAAGTAAAGCACAAGTATGATATGAAATTCAGAATTGAGGACATACCAAATACTAACGCCTACTACGAGTATACCTATACCATAAATAATACCACATATACAGTTACCAAGTGGTTCTGGGGATTTAAGTATGGTGCCCATGTAATCATATGGGGTGTTGAGCCGAACAATGTAGCACATGTAATTACAGAGTACAATTTCGGAGAGAATCCACCAGGAGGTTACATTGCAATACCTGACTATGTGCTGCAGCCTGGCGGTAAAATAAGGATTGAAGTCTGGATAGACATTGACAGGAATACAGCCACAATGAATGACTATGACGGCACAGACGCTATGAGTGCAAAGCAAACATCTTTCTACAACTGGCCAAAGAATGGTGCCTACTATGCAGATGTGGAAAATGGCACTTCCCATGGCGGTGTTTACTACGAGAAAAGTGAAATAAATGTATTTGCCTACGCAAACCCAGCAAAACCCTCTGAACCAAAGAGCTTTGTGCTGAAGATATATCCAAGCACTGGTGAAGATACAATCTACCCAAGAGATGATAACGGTACATTCTGTGTGTGGTACCTCGAGGGCAGTGGCAACAATCCCAATCCACCAGTTCCAGGAACATACAATCGCCAAGCAGCCTATGATTATGCACACCAGTACTGGAATAGGGTGTGTGCATGCGGGTATGACTATAACCCACAGGGTGGCGGTTGCGCTCACTTTGTTTCAGAGTGCCTGCTTGCGGGAGGAGTTGACAATAGGGGCTACGGCGGTGGGCATGACAGAATTATTGTTTATTGCCCCCACATGTACAACTGGTTTATGAATCAGCACATTGGCTCAAGGGTATATAGTATCAGCCAGATGGATGTCGGTGACATAATTCTCTATGACTGGGACGGTGACGGTACATGGGACCATGCAGCTCTCTACATCGGAAACAATCAGGTGGCTGCGCACAACAACAACCATTGGGGAGCATACTGGACACTGGGTGGTGCAAGTGCATATGCCCTCCTGCATATAGAGAAATAAAAATTTTTCAAACTTTTTTATTTTGAATTTTTTGAAAAGGGTTATTTATTTCTTCTCTTTTTTACCTTCCATGAATGTGCTTGTGCTTGGAGCAGGAATGATGGGCTCTGCAGCAACATACGACCTCGTACAAACCGGAGAATTTGATAGAGTATTTGTCGGTGACATTGATGAAGAAAAAATGAAAAAGGTAAGTGCAAGTACAGGTGCAGAAGTTCTTGCAGTAAACGTCAACAGGCACGAAAGCATAAAGTCCGCATTTAAAAAGGTGGATGTAGTACTCAGTGCAGTGCCATATTTCTACAATCTAAAGCTCACGAAAATTGCAATTAGCATGGGAAAGAGCATGTGCGACCTCGGAGGAAACATAGATATTGTTCAGGAACAGCTGGGATTAAATAAGAATGCAATCACCAAGGGGTGTACAATAATCCCTGATTGTGGGCTGGCGCCTGGTGCAGTAAATGTATTTGCTGCCAAACTGATCTCTATGCTGGATGAAGTAGATGAAGTAAAACTGAGAGTTGGAGGGCTGCCGCAGAAACCACAGCCCCCACTTGAGTATTCGCTGGTATTTTCAGCCCATGGACTTATTAATGAGTATTCTGAGCGATGTATTGTGTTAAAGGACGGAAAGGTAGCGTACGCAGAACCCCTGCAGGACATAGAACCGATGCACTTTGAGAACTTTCCCCAGTTAGAGGCATTTAATACTTCTGGTGGTTCCTCCACACTCCCCTACACTTTTGAAGGCAAAGTGAAAAACCTAGATTACAAAACAATAAGATATGCAGGACACTGCGAAAAAATAAAATTACTTTTTGCATTAGGGCTAGCGTCCAAGGAACCCGTAATCGTAGGGCGCGGTAAAGTGGTTCCTAGAAACTTCCTAGCAAAACTACTGGAGATAAATCTGCCCAGAAGCAAGGACCTCGTACTCCTGAGAGTAACAGCCACGGGCACAGAGAGTGGTAAAAGGAAAATGCTGGCATATGAAATGGTTGATTACTACAATGAAAAAACAAACCATACAGCTATGATGAGAACCACTGCCTACCCTGCAAGTATTGTAGCAATTATGATCGCAAAAGGCGAGGTAGTGCATGGTGTACACACAAACGAAACAGCGGTAAATCCTGATAAATTTGTCAAAGAGATGAAAAAACGAGGATTGGACATCAGATTTGCAGAGGGATTAATTGAAAAAAATAAGAGCATTAGGAAGGTGTGACATTGGAAGACCTCAGCCCGCTGGAAAAAAAGCTCCTTGTGCTGATTAGAGAGAGAATAACAGAGAATGCAGAAAAACTTGTTGATGGAAATACATTTCTTACAATCACAGAGGTGATGAACGCCGCATCATGGCTGAAAATGAAAGGACTAGTTGAAATCTCAGAAAAGGTGGTTAGATTTGCAACACTTGGAGAGGAGGGATTAAGGTATCTAAATGAAGGTTTGCCTGAACGAAAACTTTGGGAATTCTGCAAAACCAGAAATGGAAAACTCCAGATTTCAGAGGGAAAAGAGGTGTTTGGTACTGAGTTTAATATTGCACTCATGCATTTGAAAAATGCAGGTGCCATAGTGGAAAAAGGAATACTGCAGGTTCCTCCAGAAAATACTGAAAAAATTGAAAATGAAATCAAGAAAAGGGAAAAATTTCTGAAAAATCTGACCGAGCCGAAAGATGAGAACACACTGGATAAAAGCATGCTTTCCTATTTCATGAAAAGAAAAAATCTCATTGAGTTGCGGGAGAGAACCATAAGAACAATAAAAATAACGGATAAAGGTATGGAGATTGCAAATAAAGTGCACACAATTGAGGAAGAGGTTTCACAACTCACTACGGAAATAATCCAATCTGGCAGATGGAAAAACCTGAAGCTCAGGAAATATGATATTACCAGATTTACGCCTCCAGTGTATGGTGGCAGGGAACATCCACTTACACAACTTACCTCTGCAGTGCGTAAGATTTTCTTGAGTATGGGTTTCACAGAAATTGATTACGGGATTCTTCAGAACGCGTTCTGGAACATGGATGCCCTCTTTGTCCCACAGGACCACCCAGCCAGAGATATGCAGGATACCTTTTACCTCGAAAACCCAGAAAAAATCCCAGTATCTAATGAAGAATGGATTGAAAAGGTGAGGGCAGTTCATGAAAATGGTGGAGAAACAGGATCTGAGGGTTGGGGATATAGGTGGTCCATGGAAGAGGCGGAAAAGGCACTGTTGCGCACACACTCCACTGTGAACACCATCCGTTATCTGGCAGAACATCCAGACAAGGAAGTAAAGGTGTTCTCAATTGCAAGGGTGTTTAGGAATGAGAACATAGATGCTACGCACCTACCAGAATTCATGCAGATTGAGGGAATTGTGGTAGAAGAAAACGCTTCTCTGGCAATGTTGATTGGAATTCTCAGGGAATTTTATAAAAGAGTGGGTTTCTACAAAGTAAAATTCCATCCCGCTTATTTTCCGTTTACAGAGCCAAGTCTGGAAGTTTATACCGAGGTAGATGGCAAAATTCTTGAGCTTGGAGGTGCGGGAATATTCAGACCAGAAGTTGTGAGACCCTTCGGAGTGAGAAGAAATGTGCTTGCATGGGGGCTTGGACTTGAACGGCTGGCTATGATAAAATATCAGTTTGAAACTCTACCAGATATTTATTCAAACAAACTTGAAATTCTCAGAAAACCATATTCTGCAAAATTGTGGAGGTGAGTAAAGTGCTTGTGAGGGCATATGTGAGATTTACTGGTTTGGTGCAGGGAGTAAATTTCAGATATTACACGAAAATAAGAGCAAGAGAGCTCGGGTTAACAGGATATGTGAAAAATGAAATGGATGGTTCTGTCACTGCAGTTTTTGAAGGACCAAAGGAGAAGGTAATGGAGTGCATTCAGTGGTGTGAAAAACACCAGCCCCATGCAGAAGTGGAAAGTTGCGAAATAAAATGGGAAGACATTGAAGAAAAAAGATATACCAGCTTTGAGATTGTGCATTAAACCCCAAGTTTTACAATTCTTTCAATATTCCTTATTTTTGCTCTCACGGTTTCAAGTAGGAGTTTTGCTTCCACATATAGCTTATTGTCTATTCTTCCCTTTACCTTCTCAAGTGTGGCAAGCACCTCTGATGTATCCACATCCTTGCCTCTGAACTCCTCAGTTTTCCTCATCAAATTAGAGTATTCATCAAGAAGATAATCTCTACACTGTGCATCTATTGTTTCTTCTATCTTAATAAGTACTCTCTTTGCCTCCAGATAATCTTTGCCCCTCAATGTATTCTTTGCAACTTCAAACATTGCCCTTGCATTTGTGGTGTCCACCCCAAGTTCATTTGCGGTCTCTATTTTCTGGTTGACTCCGTTCATTACTCCATTCATATACTCCTCAATTTGTGAAATGATGGCTTTTCTCGTCTCCACAACCTTAAAGTAAGCATCCCTGAATTTCTTTTCGTTTATGAGTTGCTCAATTTCTCTGAGTTTTTCTTCAATGCCACTAAGATCAACACCTGCACGGATTCCAATGTCATATGTAAGTCTTGCCACGCTCACAGAATCCAAAATGTGCCTCTGAAGTGTCTTGCTGAGCACATTCTCTGCCTCTCTTAAAATTCTGTATGCCGCAAGGTAATCTTTTTCAGAATATTTTGTAGTGGCGCTGGCTACTATCTCCCGCACCTTGACTGTGTTTGCACCTATACTTTCCGCATATTTTACATCATTCTGGGTCTGCTGAATCTGTTCTTTTATGAAAACATCAATCATACTCTCTATTTTTCTCTGGGCATCTGTAGTAAGAACCACGACCTCACGGTACTGTTTGTTCCTCAGAAGTGCCCATGTACTCTCCACATTGCGCTTTATCTCAATGAGTTTTATGCCCATGGATTCGCCCAAGTCAATGAGTTTTGCAGTGTGCATGATCTGGGATTCACAGTAATTCTGGAGAAGCTCACTTACTTTCTTCGTGAACTCAAGGCATCTCCGATTTGCATTTCTGAAATTCTTAGCGTTGATATTTTCCAGTATGCTATTCATTGTTTCAGAGGCATTTTCAACTGGGATTCTAAAGTTTTTAGCAAGTTCAAGAAGTGAATTAAGAATATTCATTTTTTCCTGCATCTTGCCCTGAGCAAGCTCTAACCCCATATCATAGATCTTCATGATTAATTCCTTTGCTTCTCTGAACCTCTGCTGGTTTATCAAATTCCTTGCATTCTCTACTTCTGTATAGAGTTCCTCACCCACATTCGCTTCAATATTCCTGGCGTCTGAGAGGATGTTTTCTGCATCTTTCAGCAGAGCACCCAGGTATTCGGTGGAATTTGCCACGATGTGTTTCTTTGCAGATTCCACCATTGCATGAGCATTTTCAAATTCCATTTCATGGAGTTTTTTCAAACTGCGGTCAATTTCCTCTCTTGCAGGCGCTAGCTCCGGCACCCCTATTGAAAGTGCAATATTCAGCATTGCACTGACATTTGAAATTTCACTGTTGATAAATTTCACTACGCTGTTCACAAGGTATGCCTTGGTTTCAATTGCATAGTTGTATGCCTCCTGATATTTCTCCTTCTTTTCCAGTTCTTCTGCATCTCTTATGATGTCGTCCTGCTTTGAAACATCTAATCCCAGTTTTCTCGCAAGTTCCAGTATTGCCCTAGTACCCTTGAGTTCCTCAACCACTTTCAGTGAGATTGTTTGCTTTGTTTTTGCGGTGAGTTCATCTAGAGAGTGTTTCGCACTGATAAACTCCTTATTTACAACCATTTCCTTTGTTTTCAGAATTTCCTTGCGGTTCTGGATAAGGTTGCAGCCCACGCTTTCTCCTATACTGATAAGTGCCTCCAGTTTAGAGATTTCCTGTCCCAGCGTTGCAGTGGCAAGTGTAACAAATTTTGATGTTGCCATTGCAATAAACTTATGGGCTTCCATGAAATTGTTTATCAGCAGGTTTTTCAGCGCATGCTGAAGATGTTGTTCAATCTCAGAAAGGTCAATTTTCATTTCACGACCAATCTCCAGGGTAGAATTCATTGTCTCAATTCTTGTTCGTAACTCAGATTTGAGTTGCTGGGCAATCTTATCTTTTGCAGTAACCAGTGTGCCTGCCGCATCAACAAGTTTACCAGCATTGAAAAGTTCTCTTCCATTAATGAATATTGTCCTGCCCTCATCCACATTTATTTTCATTTCCTGGGCATCTGCCAGAAGTGACTGTGTGGTTTCTATGAGATTTTTCTCAAATTGGGTGACATTCTGTTCCATTGTCTTTCTGCATCTGACTATAGATTCAAACGCAAGAGAGTAATTTTTCTCATGTAACCGTTTTTCCGCCTCCTCCAGAATCTTTTTTGGAATATCTATCTCCACTCCATATCTTGCGTACTCCTCCATTTCCGTCTTGATGTTTTTCAATTCAATCTGTGCCTTTTCTTCTAGTATTTTGCTCAGTTTTTCAATATTCTGTTTTGAGAGATTCAACGCTTCCACATATCTCCTGTTTTTGAAGTTATTCTGGGCTTTTGTAAAGGCATCTGTAATGTTTTCTACACCACATCTGTAAACTGTAGCAACCTCCAGAAGCGCAGAAAACTTCTGCAATTCCTCTCTCACAGTTTCCTCAATTCTATTTATGAGATTCTTCTGGTATGCATCAATTATGTCATTCACGCCTATGTAATCCCCTGTCGCCACATGTTTCTTTATATCCGCCCACAGTGTACTCTCCCCCTCTACCTTCACACCGATAATTTTTGCAGTGTTTATTGTCGCTTTCAGCAGTTCCACACTTTTATCAAAATTTTCCTCCAGCACAGGGAGAATGCTGTTCATGTATCTGACAATCAAAAACTTTGCCTCAGAGTGTCTCCCTGCATTCAAACGCTCCCTTGCCTTCTCCAGAAAGTGCACATGTGCAGAAACATCAATACCTGATTCTTTAAGCCACCTTGCCTTTTCCATCAGGTTTTCAATTTCTCTTGTAATCTGACCCTTTATTATTTCAGGTATAAGGTTTTTTGCATTTGTTACCAGAGTGTATGCAGACATTATGTCCATATATTTCATTTTCATTTTTGCAGATTCAATCATTGCATTTACTTCACTGAAATCTATGTGAAGTTCAGAAACAAGTTCCATCTCTTCAATACATTTTTCAATGTTTTTGTTAATGCTCTCAGATAACCTAGAATATATTTCAATCTGGTCTTTGTGGATTTTTTTCAGGGCTTCAAAATATTTTCCAGCATTGATGAGATTTGTTGCTGCGGTCACTGTTTCTCTGTACTTATCCGTTTCCCGAAAACCAAGTATCTGTGCCAGTTCTATATTCTTTGAAAAAATTTCAAGCTCGTTTTTTGTCTGAGATATGAGCATGGAGTTGTATTCTTTAGTGATTTCATCCAGTACTTCAAGTGCCTGAAGATACTCTGGGGTTTTCAGTTTCTGAAGTGTTTCCATTAACTTCACTTCAATTCTGGTAAGATCTATGCCCATTTTTTTAATTTCTCCAATTTCTTTGAGTTTATTTTCCGCCATAGGTATAAGTTTTTCCTCTACTGTTTTCTTCATGAAAGTATCCAGTTCTTTGAGCATGAGATGTGCCTTCTTGTACTCCTTCACAATCAGCAGGTCATGGACCTTTCTCAGTTGTTCCTGTAAATTTGGGCTTTCAGAGATTCGGGACAATATTGAGATATACTTTTTCCATTTTGTTATTTCATCAGAAATATAATGCTCAACTTTCTCAGTGGTTATAGTTTCTGCTTCAATTAATGCAGCCATTGCCTCTACATAGTTCTTTGCCCTGAGATTCATCTCTGCTGCTCTGAGGAGATTTTCTGTTTCTGTCAGCGATATGCCCTCCAGTGTGAAAAATTCCTGGATTTCTTTGATTGAAGCATACACTTTTTTCACATTTTCTTCTGTAAGTTCACTGGCTTCCTGTTCTACATTCTTGAGTTCACGCAGTGCATCAAGCACATTTGGTGATTTCTGGACAGAGCTTACACGATTTCTCATCTCCAAAACCCTTGAGGTATCCACTCCCATCCGCTCAGCCTCATCTATTTTTGCTATAGTATCATTTACTCTAGATGCAAGATATGTTGCCATGCTTTCATCGCCAAGTTTCTTTGTCTCCTTTATGGCTGAATATGTCTCCATTATTCGGTTTTCCATGAGGAGTTTTTCAGCCCTGACCACGCCCTCTCTGAATTTTGTCACATCAATACCAGTTCTTTCACAATCACTGATGAAACTCTTGTAGTCTTCAATCTCTCTTGCAGTATGTTCCCTCACTGCTGTCATTATTTTTGAAATTGCTTCGTTTGCCAGAGCATATGCCTCAGGGTATTTTTTCTGGGAAAGCAAAAGCGAGGCGTTGTTAATCACAATTGCTGCTGAAAGAATTTCTGCCCCTATGTTTTTGAATTTTTCAATATAACCCTGTGCCTCACTGATTATTCCATTAATTTTTCCTTCAATCTGAGAGATAACATGCTGTCTTACCTGGCATGCTATCTGGTACCCGCTGTTATAATCTTTGTTTTCCACCAATTTTCTCACCTGTTTTAGGGTTTCCAGGAAGTTTGCAGGTGCGGTTATCAGATGCCCTGTAGAGCTTATATATCCCTCAGTTTCCTCAACAATGCCCATAATCTGGGCAGCATATTTCTGGTTCAAATCATTCATTATTTCATCATACTTCAAGATTGCGTCAAGATACTGACCACCAGTGATAAGAACTTCCAGCTCTCCACATCTATCAGGAACAGAAATACCAGATTTCCGCAGGTCATCTACATACTTCTTCAGATTCCCAAGGCTTTCCCTTGACTTTATCTCTGCAATCTGGCTCAGGGATTTCTTTGCAAGATTCACATGTTCCTTTGCTTCAATGTAATCCCTCTGGTCAACAGCAGCGGTAATCTGTCTCAGCTCCATGGTTACAGGTGCGGTCTGTGCCCCAGATCTCTCAAGTATTCGCATTTTACCCTCAATTTCTTCACGAATTTTCAGAATCTTATCTTTTATACTTATTTCAATCTCATTTAGTGCATTTTTAATTATTCTTGCACCCTCAATAATATCCCCAGATGAAAATGCATTTTTTGCCATTTTCTGGATTTCCAGATAGTCCCCAGTGCTGATTTCAAAGAGGTTCAGAATCTCCAGCCATCTTGTAAATGCCTCCAGGTTGTTTTTGAATACTTCACTTGTCATTTCAATTAGTTTCGCCTTTGCATCCTTAGCAAGGGTCACCGCGCCTTCATAATTTCTATTATTTACAAAAGCTGTTGCAGTGGCATACATTTTTTCAAACAGAGTAGGATCCACTCCCACCTGTGTTGCTTTTTCAATACAATTTCTGATTTCTGCAAGCATCTTTGCACTATTCTCCTCCAGAAGGTCTTCTACCTGCTTTTTAAGTTTAACTGCAATTGACTGTGCTCCCATATAGTCCCTCAATTCAAGTTTTTTTGTGGCATCAGCAAGCACCGCATTGTAATCTGCCGTCTGGATACCAAGCAAGCCAAGCATTTCAATCTCTTGTGCGATAAGTGCAATCTCATCAGAAATGTATCTTTTTACAGATTCCTCAGTAGCACTCTGGGCTTTAAGCACCAAATTTTTTGCCTGTACATACATTTTTGATGCAAAACGGATTTTTCCTTTGTTCAAAAGTTCTTTGGGATGATACACATCAATCCCAAGCCCCACGGCAAATTCAATTAACAGATCACACTGGTTGATTGACGCCAATAGATTCTCTTCCATTGTTTTACTAACCATGATTCTTAACTCCTCGTAGAGTTTGGCAGCATTTGCGAAATCTCCCTTTTCCACATACTCCTTTGCCATGTTGTGCTTCTCCACGATAGATGATGGGTCAATCTCAAGCTTCCTGATTAGTTCACATGCATCAGCAATCTCACGGTTTGTATTGTTAATATAATCCAGTATCTCCCTATTCCCCTCCTCAATTATTCCCCTGAGAACTTCAAGAGATCTTGTAAACTCATCCTTTGCGAGCAATTCCTTTGCATCTATAAATCTGTTTTCGTACACATGATAATTGAGATTGAGCGCCTTTAGAGAATTGATAGTTTTCTCTGCTTCCTTTATTTCTTTTTCTATGTGTTCATTTATGACTTTCTGCAGATTTGCAGCAATACTGTTTAACTCTCGGTTTGCTCCATAAATGTCGCCAGCATTAAGCAGTTCTTTTGAGGTCGCAATGGTCTTTTTAGATTCTTCTATCTGGGGTGGAGGTAAAATTGTCAGAAGATTTTCAAACTCTACCAGGGTTCTGGAAATTCTGTTCTTTATTTCCTGGTGCAGATTTTCACCGAAGTTAAGCACATTCTGAATCTCCACTGGTTCATAGTGTTCTTTATCTGAAAGCACTTTCAGTTGCATTTCCATCTTTTCCCACTCAATTTTTATACTGACGAATTCGTTCTTCATCTTTGCAACTAACTCTTTGTTCTCTGTGTTTTTCTGGTTAATTTTTTCCTTCAGAAGTGCCTTCAACTCCTTCTCTACTTCAAAAGCGCTCAATGGACTTGTTTTTGTCCTCTCTTTCAGCATGCTTATTTTTGCACTGAGTTCTGGCACAGGCATTTCTTTTTCAATCATCGCGAGGATTTTTTCCCAGTAATCGATTATTGCATTCAGTTTTTCAATAAGTGCCTTTTCAGCTGCATCCTTTGCAGAAATAGCAGCGCTTCTTGCCTTGAGCACATCCTCCTGCTTCAACTTGTCAACAGCAATATCAAGCATAAAACGAATTTTTGAGATATCTTCTCCGCTTTTTTCAAGTAAGGTCAGTTTCTCACCGCAGTCCTTTATTATTTCCTCTATCTTTGTTCTTAAGAAATTCTGAACCTCAATACGGAGGGCAGTACCATATTCCAGGGCATTCTTCCAGTCAATCGCCTGGACATAACTCTGAAGATTGTCCACTTTCTCAACCAGATGTGTGGTATCTATTCCCATCTCCTTGAGAGATTTTAGGTTCTCATGAATTCCTGCCTGCATATCTGACAGAAATTTATTTACAATCTTCACACAATTCGTGTACAAAGGATAGAGTACTTCCATTGCCTCCAAAAACTTTGATTCCCTTATTTTTTCGCCAGCATTTTCAATCACATTCTTCTCACCACTCAAATCAATACCATATTTCTGCCCTGTTTCTAACAAAGATGTCAATTTTTCATAAATCTTTTTTCCCTCGCTTTCTAAAACAGCGTTTCCCTCTGTCAGCATGTTAGAGAGTTCTATCAATGCCTCGTACATTCTATTGGTGATTGCCAGTGTCCTTATTTTTTCAAGATGTTCTCTGTAGCCTGTCCCAAGCCCGAATCTCTCAAGAGTGGAAACGGTTTCACCAGCAACTCTGTAGACCTCTTTCCACTGCAATGAAAGGCGATCAGTAGCAATGTCAATCAGCTTGTGGTATAAATCAACAATTTCTATAAGCTTGCCCTCGCGCTTTAGATTTTCCACTGATTTTTGCTGAGCAAGAATATCATCATACTGGATTTTCAATTTTTCCATCACAAAAATACACTTGCCAAAGATATTTTCCATGTCCTCAACTGCTTTAGAAAACTGATGCATTATTGTCTGGCGCCCCAATGTGATTCTTTCATGCGCTGCAATCACATTTTTTCTTCCAAGTAAACTCTCAGCATCATTCAAATAGCTGTTTACCTCACCAATCTCTATTTTACGGTCTAGGGCAAAATTCACCAGCCGTTTCAACTCTTGAAGTTCTCTGGTTACAAAGTCAATAAGGGCAGATGCCAGCCTCTTTTTAATTTCCTCAAGCATTGCGTTTGCTTCAGCATATCTTTTCTCATTTATGGCAATACCTGCATCCTCCAGTTCTTTAGTTATTCCGGAGATATCAAATCCGATGCTTTCTGCAATTTTGACACTTGCATTTATTTTAGAAACCTTATCAGAGAGAATTGCAGAAATTTCATCTTCCAGATGCTTCTCAATTTGAATAATATTCTGATAAATCTCCTTTGCATTTTCCACATTCACATTTTTAATCAATGCTCCAATTTCTTTTGAGGTAAGCCCCCGTCCCAGTTCCTGTGCAAAGTTATTCAAAGGTCTTAGGGTTTCTCGCACTCTTTTTTTCACAGCATTCACAATGGTGTTTTCCATCATCTGGGAGAACTGCCTGTACAGTTCATATCCTTCTGTCCACCTGTGTTCACTAACCTTCCTCAAAAATTCCTCAAAAATTGCTTTTTCTGCAGATATATCCGCGCCTGGGATTGTTTGTTCAATTTTTCTATTACCCTCCTCCACAAGTTTTTCAAATGCACTGTGAAACTTTTCATCAATCTCGTGTTCCAATTGTCCAATCTGTTTCATCACAGTTTCTGCATCTTCGTAACTCCTGCAAATGAAAGAGGGAATTGTGTATTCAATTTTGAGTTCCGATTTGAGCGTCTGAAGTTTTGCAAAATTATCTAGTTTCTTCCCGATAAGAATATTCATATCCTTCACAAATAAATCTTTCAGGAGCATAATCTCATGCAGAATTTCAAATCCCTCAGCCTTCTCCTTTTTACCCTTGATTTCGTTAAGTTTATTAATAAAAGCGCTTTCTGGCAGTTCTTTTAGGATTCCCATAAATTTTTCTGCATCAGCAATTTTTTTCTCAGCCTCAACAAGCACCACAGCGTTTATTCCATCCAGCGCATTTCTGTAGTGGGTGATTGCATTTGTAAAATTTCCTTTTACCTCCTCATGCTCCCCTATGGAGACAAGCCGTTTTACCCCGGGTATATCTATGCCTAACTTTTCTGCCTCCTCAATCTTTCTGTTGAGCTCCTTTTTTATTGAAGAGAGAATATTATCCTTCACTTTTCCAAATTCATTCCTGATTTCTGCTAGCATGGCTTTTGCTTCAGAGTACTTTTTTACACGGATGCTCTCCTCTGCAGTGTTCACCTTCTCCTTCAACCTCTCAATTTCTGATTGCGGAAGTGCAGTTTCACTGGTTAGAAAAGCAATTATCTGAGAAATCTCAGAGTTGAGCATGTTCTCTATTGCACTGTAGATGTAGCTCTTTGCCAGCAGTAAATTATCAAATGCTTCTCCATACTTTTTTTCCTGCCAGAATTTTTTAGCATCGGCAACCAGATTCTCAGCATCAACCATTGAAATCTCAAACTTTTTTCCTTCCTCTACTAATGTTTCCACATACTCAAGATTGCGTGTGTAGTATCCAGTGCCTGCTGGGAGATAATTCTCTGCATTACCAAGGTTTTCCGCAAATTCTACAAGGATCCCTGTCCCCTCTGTAAGGTAGGATTGAAGTGCATAACTATATGCAGATGCAAGAATGAGCGCCTCTTCATATCTTTTCTCCTCAACCAGAATTGAGATTTTTTTTCTGATTTCAAGGTAGGGTACCTCCTCTCTCCGTTCATAAAAAATTTCTGCTGTACTCTCTATTTTTTTCTCCTCCTTCTCAACTGCATTAAGAATTTCTCTCGCCATTTTTATATCTTCAATAGTTTTTGTGCACTCTTTGATGGCTTCCCTGTAATTTCCCTCACTCATGAGTGATTTTATTGTGCCCACTTGCTCTGAAAATGCATTTTTTATGGCTGATGGAGAATCATCATATGCTTTTATCATGTCTTTAAAAAAATTAGTAGCTTTTTCATATTCTTCTATGATTATATTCTCTATTTTTAGAAGTTTTTCTCCAGCATCATTTGCCTCCTTATACTGTGCAGTATTGAGTTTCGCCTCAATATCTCCCAGTCTCTCCTCAATTTTTTGATGTGTTCCAATACCCATTGCCCTGATTTCCTCCCATTTTTTCTTGCACTCATCATATTTTCTTCTGGCAGATTCTTCAAGTTCTGATATTTCCTTCTCCTCTGCTTTTCGCTCTCCCTTAACTCCCAGCTTTTCAATCACTGCAAGGAGTTTCTTCCCCTCATTGAGTACCTTATCATATGCTCCTTTTTCATACAAATTGTGCATTGTATTGTATATTTTCTCAACTTTTTCAATATTTTTTATTTTTTTCTCCTTTATCAGACCCATCTGTTCATCAATCTTTGCCAGAATTTCCTTTGCCTTTAACTTGAGTTTCTCTGGTTCTTCTCCAGATTCTCCATGTATGGACATAAACACAGTCACTACAAGGGGAAATACTTTTAGCATGCTTTCACCATTCCCAAACTACAGAATACGGTTTTTAAATTTAACCTTTCCTATTTCCATTTTCCCTTGCCTTCTATGAATTCCTTTTTCCAGATGGGTACACTTTTTTTAATTCTGTCAATTACTTCTTTTGCGGCACCAAAACATTCTTCCCTGTGGGGGGCAAACGCAATAATATAAACAGTTGGTTCACCTGGCATGAAGGAGCCAACACGATGATGCACATGGAGCGCATCTAGATGGTATTTTTCTGCAACTTCTCTGGCTATTTTTTTCAATTCTGAAAGTGCCATTGCACGATAGTCCGTATATTCTAGTTTTTCTATTTTTTTCCCGTCATCCTTCCCCCGCACAACGCCAACAAAAACCACGCAGGCACCACTCGTTTCAGGTACTTTACCTAGCAGGTTATCCAGAATAACTTTTTTTCTGCCTATGCTTACCTCCACATTTTTCATTCAACCACCACTCACTGGGGGGAGCAGGGCAATTTCATCTCCATCTTCTATCCTCTCATTTTCCTCAACATACTGTCTGTTCTTTGCTACAATAATCTCTGCAGTTTTTTTCATTTCTGGATACTTCTTGTACAGCAAGGAAAGAAGACCGGAAATAGTTATTCCGTGCTCCACATTAATGGTTTCAGTTTCTCTGCCTGTAATATCCCGCAAGCCAGCAAAATATTTTACCTTTATTTTCATTTTCTCACTCCTTCAGGAGTTCTTCAATACTCTTTTTCATTTTTTCTACCTGGAGTCGTTTCTCCTCTAATGACTTCTCTTTCTCCTGAATTTCTTTTGCCATTGCATCAAGCTCAGATTCTCGTTTTGCAATTGCCTTTTCCCGCTGCTTTAATTCCTTCTCCAGTATCGCAAACTCTCTCTCCTTTTCTGAAAGTTGTGCTGCATATTCTTCAAGTTCCTTCTCCCGTCTGGCAATTTTTTCGCGCTCTGCTTTAAGCATGTTTTCCACAGCGGTACCGGTGGTCTTCTCTTTCTCCTTCAACTTTTCCTCAAGGGCTTGAAGGGCTTTTTCTCGCTCTTTCAAATCCCTGAGTTCCTCTGCCAGTTTTTTCTTCATTTCCTTCTCAAGTGCTCTCTCTTTTTCCGCAAGCTCCTCTTCCCTTCTCTCAAGTTCCCGTTCCCGTTTTGCAAGTTCATTTTTCTCCTTTTTTACCGTTTCCTCCACTTCCCTCTTTATTTCATTTTCAGCATTGTCCAGTTTTTCCATCTCCGCCTGAAGCCGTTTCCATACCTCAGCAAGTTCACTTTTCTCAGTTAGAATTTTTGCCCGCATTTCCTCCAGTTCCTTATCTTTCCTTGATAGTGCATCCTCTTTTTCTTCAAGTGCATGTGCAAGATTTTCAATCTGTTTTTCGCGCAACTCAATTTCTTTTTCCCTCTTTTTAAGGTCTTTTTCAAGTTCCTCTTTTTCTCTTATCAAGGTTTCTTTCTCTTCCCTTATTTTTGCCAGTATCTCTTCATTTCTTCTCTGCTCCATTGTCTTTGCATACTTCATCAGTGCAATTGCTGCCTGCTTTACCTCTTCCAGCTCTGTCTCTTTTCTTGCATATTCTTCCTCCAGAACTTTTTCGCGCTGCAGCAACTCACAATATCTCTTTTTCTCCAAATTGAGAGTGTTTTCAAGTTCCTGGAGTTCAAGTTCTTTCTCATGCAATCTCTCAGATTCTTTTGCCAGTTCTTTTTTCTTTGCCTCAATCTCGTCCATTCCTTTTACCACATTTTCTGCTTCTCTATCCAGTTGCAACTCTTTTTTGTGTAATTCCTCCTCCTTTCTTTTGAGCTCTATCTGAAGCGTATCCAGCATATTGCTCTTCATAGTTAATTTCTCCATTTCCTCTGCATATTTTCTTTCCAGTGTTTTTATTTCACTTTCTCTTGCAATCAGATTCTTTGTTCTCTGCGCAATCTCCTTATCCCTTGCTTCCAGTTCAGCCATTTTCTTTTCAATCTCCCTCTTTTCTTTTTCCAACTGTTCCTGCAGGTTTTTGATCCGCTATATTCTCTGAAGTTTTTGAAAGTTCTAAACTGTTTGTGATGGAAGAGTAAAGAGAGTAAGACAAAACTCCAAACACGAGTGATATGATAGTTATAAC
>JBMFNP010000018.1:0-31589 GCA_049970095.1 Thermoplasmata archaeon
GACGGTGTTCTCAAATTCTTTGCGAAGAAACGAAAAGAAAGTGTGAATTTTCTGGTAATTGCAGGTCTTACCATTACGATCTGGCAGGCTCTCGGTTTCCTGGCTGAGATTATTAGATAAATCTCATCAACCAAAGTTAAGGTTCCCCATCAAATGCCTTTGGACTTATGGGTACAAGAATTGTTGCATGATGCATTGCAGCCACATCATTTACCCTTTTCATGAATTTCAGTGCATCAAGAAAATTGTTTCCCAACACGAGATTTTCAAATCCATCTATTAGCAGAACCGCATTTTTGTTGTTTTTTATAAATGTGGTAATTGCCCTCATAATTTCAAATTCCATTCTGCTGGGTTTTACAACAGGAACTGCAGTTGTTTCTGTATCGGATAGCCAGTATATTGTGGCACTATTAAGTCCATACTCTTCGCGTACCTTATCCGGGTATGTGGTTGTGATGCAGAGCCCTGGAGAATCCTTTAACATTTCCCTGAAAATTTCGAAGGTTTTTTCTGTTTTTGATTCAAAAATGAGGTAACTGTAGCCTTTTTCAAGTGGTAATTCTATCTGGCTCTGGACTATGGGTTTTTTCTGTTTTACTTCAGGTTCTGGTTCTGCGATCTCAGATGTCTGGGGATGTGCAGGTTCCTCTGGAGGTTTTGCGCGCAATCTAGTTTTATCATTTATCTCAGAAATGATACTGGCATAAAATGGCAGCAGAAGGTCCTCGTTTGACGCATAGAATTTAAGCACCAGGCGCGACTCCCCACTTTCTTCTATGGTTTCTACATAACAGGCGTAAAGGTTGTCCCAGTAGTCGTGGGCAAAGAATTTTGTTAATTCACGGAAGAATCTGGCATCATGCACAGGTGCAGAAGGAATCGCATACATATTTTTGTCCCTTATCACATCACACACCAAGCGATGCAGGGTTTCTCCTTTGAATTTTAAGCCATGGAATTCCTTTTCAAGTTTTTTCATGGTATGGACGCTTACCCTCCAGTGCTCCTCAATAACTTCTCTTGGATACAATGCAGTGAACTCTACGCTCATCAGCATCGGTCTTGTTTCTATGGTTTCGGTCTCAAATTTCTCACCCTTTTTTAGCTTGAGGGTGATTTTTGCCTTTACTGTCTCATTTCTGAACTCCTTCAATGGTTCAAGGGTAAATACCAGGTGCCCATGTTCCTCTGGCTCTATGTACTTTATGTGCTTGCTTTCTACCTCTGGCAGGATTTTATCTTTGTTCACAATAACATTTACTACAATGTCCTCTAACCTGTATTTTGAATTGTTTTTCAGATTGATTGCAAAATGCGCCTTTGCGTCTTTTGTGTAAACTGCCGGGACTATTTCAATTGCTTCAGCAGGTGATTTTTCCGGGGTTTGCTCCCTCTTTACCCGTGACCAGTAAACTTCGTGTCCACAGGATTTACACACTGCTAACCCGTTCAATGCAAATGTTATCTCTCTGCTCTGGCATCTGGGGCAAATAAGAAAGATCTGTCTGGCACCACAGATCCTGCACTCCAGTTCTCCGCTTTGATGATATTCCACATTGTTGCTTCCGCAGTGTGTGCATTTCTTCCATACGAATTCATAACTGCAGGTTGCACACTTTCCATTTCCCTCGTCATAGAATACCAGATTTGTGGAGCCACACCTGCTGCACCTACCCCTAGTGGGCTTGTAAATATACTCTTCCATGCTTTTATAAATGGGGCCGGAATACATAAAGTTATCTCTTGCCCTACCAATTAGACCAGAAACTGTAGCTTCCCAACATTTGGGGAATGTGTCAACCTCAAATCCCATAAAAAGAATAAAAAACAGAATTGCGCAACACAGCATGCACCCCCGATACCTTTTTATCTCAAAAACATTCTGTCCAGGTCTTTCTTTGAGTATCTAAGCACCGTTGGTCTTCCATGCGGGCAGTTGTACGGGAGGGTGCATCTGTAAAGATTGGAAAGAATCTCATACATTTTTTCCACACTAAGGGGTTCTCCGGACCTGATAGAGGCTTTGCATGCAATGCTCTTGAGTACAGATTCAATTTTTTCCTCAGGTTCTCTTACCTTTCCCTCTGCCAGTTCCCCAAGCATCTCCCGAAAACTTTCCTTTGTAGCAATTGCATTGGCAACTGCAGGTACTGAACGAATTGTAAATGTTCTTAGCCCGAATTCCTCAATTTCAAACCCCAGCGAAGAGAGCAATTCTCTGTATTCAGTGAGTGTTTTTACCTCTTTAGGTGAGAGTTCCACTACTACTGGCATGATTAAATTCTGTTTCATAACCTTCTCAAAATTCCTGAGTTTCTCATAAGTGATGCGTTCACATGCAGCATGCTGGTCAACCACTATAAGCTCGCCTTCAATCTCCGCAATGATGTACGCATTGAGTGCCTGCCCTATAACTCTAATCTTAATTGGCCTTTCCTCTGTAACAGAAACTGTTCGATGCTGGCTGGCGTATTCAACCACTGCTTCATGCACTGCATCTATCTTCGGTTCAGCAGGCACAAGTGGGGGTTGCACCGTTGAGCTATGCATCTCTCTGACAATTGCCTCCTGTTCTCCGAGTTTCTTGTAAGCGAGATAAATAGCGAGTTTTAATGCATCCATCACAGTCCTTTCATCCGCAAACCTCACTTCAGTTTTTGCAGGATGCACATTCACATCTACTTCCTCATATGGAAGGTTTATGAAAATAATTGCCACTGGAAATTTTCCCTTCATAAGATAGGGTGCACATGCCTCACGGATCCCGTTTATTATGTTTTTTGAATGAAACCAGCGCTTATTTACATAGAGATATATGAAGTCAGATGTAGGTTTCTGTATTTCAGGCTTTGAAATGAAGCCAGTAATCTCTACATTGTTCTTTTTTGCGTTGAGTGCTTGGAGTGATTTTGCAATTTCAAGTCCCAAAACAGGCGCAAGGGCTGCACGGAGATCACTCTCTACTTTTCTGGTAAGCACATTTCCATTTTCTGTGCTGAGGGTGAATGCAATCCTGGGGAATGCAATGCAGTATCTGGTAACCACATCCACTATTCTGAGAAGTTCAATTCTATCGCTCTTGAGGTGCTTCAATCTTGCAGGTGTATTATAGAAAAGGTCAGAGACTGTAATAATGGTGCCCCTGTTCATGGCAGTGGGATGCTCACTCAATATTTTCTGGTTCTCAATCTTGAGTTCTATACCTGCTTCCGAGTTTTCATCCTTTGTCTGAATTGTGAGTCTTGAGACTGCGGCGATACTTGCCAGTGCTTCACCACGAAATCCAAGAGACTTAATAGCAAACAGGTCGTCAAGTGTGGAAATCTTACTTGTAGTGTGTCTCTGCCATGCAATTTTTGCATCTTCTGCACTCATGCCAGTACCATTATCTGCAACCCGAATTTTCTTTTTACCCCCATTCTCAACCTCAATCCTTATTTCTGTTGCAGAGGCATCTATTGCATTCTCCACAAGTTCCTTGACCACAGAAGCAGGATTTTCCACAACTTCACCAGCAGCAATCTTTCCGATTAATTCTTCGCTCAGAACCTTAATTTTCTGCACATTGGAGGAATAGTGAAAAGGGTATTAAACCCTTCCCTTGGAGTGTGTTGGAGAAGGGGGAATAAATAAATGTCTGCATAAAATCTTTATGCCCTCAAATAATAGTGATGCGGAGCCCAAAGTTTTAAATGAGCATAAAAATATTCCCATGCATGGAATTTCAGATTCCAATTACTGTGCCAGAAATTTCACTATCCTTCTGGAACATCTGTCTCTGTCTCCTTGCTATCTGCGGGCTTCTTGCAATTATATTTGTAATCTTGGTACTCCTGAAAATGAAAAGGGCAATGAATGTTATGGAACAAACAAAAAGATTTTTTTCAGGGAGGAAAGAAGTTGTGCTGAAAAAATGCCCGAACTGCGGAAATTTTTATGACGAAAACAGTTTTTGTGAGAAATGTGGTTATAAACAAAAATGAATAAAAATATTAAGTTTATAGTTTGTAAACCTAATGAGAAAGCCTTAACAATTGTTAAGTCAATTCTTAACACGGTGAAAACATGGCAGAAGGATTAGAAGCGATAGAAAAACTGCCCCGCTCAGCCAGAGAAATATACAATCTCATTTCTGAAAACCGTGTAATAACAAGGGAAGCTTTGGTACGGTCTACGGATTTACCAGAACGAACAGTGAGATTTGCAGTCAAAAAGTTGATAGAAATGGGACTTGTTCAGGAAAGGATCTCTCTTAAAGACGCAAGAAAAAAGATTTACGGACTAAAAGAACACTGATATCAGGTGAGTTAATGAAAGAGGTTCCATGTGAAAGAGCAGTTTGGGAAATCCTCCCAGCAATTCGCAGAGAACTCTCAATTATACTGGTAAAGGAACATGCAATTAGCCAGAGAAATACAGCAAAAATTCTGGGGCTGACAGAGGCCGCAGTAAGTCAGTATATAAATGCAAAGAGAGGGGAAAATCTATCATTTTCCTCGGAAATAATGCGTGAGATAAAGAAATCGGCAGGTGCTATTCTTGTAAATGAGGAGAGAACCGCACATGAACTCTGCAGAATCTGCACCCTGGTGCAGCATTACATTGCAAGTGAACAGTGCAAGATAGTAATGAAGAGAAGGAGGGAGAAATAGTTAATTAATATAAGCAATCATCATTAATCTTCTTGCAAAATTTTCCTCAACATCTCTCTTGGAAAAACCTTTTTCTGTTTCTATGTTTTTCAGAATTTCTACTAACTTTTGAATGCTAGATTTTTCTGGGTGCTGGACATTTATTCCTATATCCCTCGCAGATTTTTCAACAATAGCCATGCCCTCAATTTCGTTTCCATAGCACTCTACAAAGTCAATGATTATGGCATCCAGAACTGCCTGGGAGGTATAGACTTCGGGTGCCTTGTAGATTACCCGTGATCCCTGAGTTTTTTCAAAGGATGGGAAATCCACACATGCCCTTGCGATTTTTATGAAACCCTTTTCCACATTTTCGCCTGTTTTTGCAGATGTAAGGGCACACATCTCCTCTGGAACTCCAATTCTTGAGGCGGCTTCTTTTATTTCATCCAGATTTACTTCAATTTTTTCCTTGAGATCAGATTTATTTCCGAAAATTATGAACGGAATTCTCCCTGTAGTTTTTACGATTTGCGGATGCCAGTATTCATAAATACTCTTCAATGTGTCTTTTCTGGTGAGGTCTAACACAAGCACAGCACCGTCCAGCCCCTTGAACGCATTTTCATGGATCATTCTGTAATCTCTCTCTCCAAGCACATCCCAGATAATCAGATTCACAAGAATTTCACCATCCCTGCTCCCAAATTTTACTGATTTTTTAGATACTTTAGTTCCAATTGTCTGGATGTAAGAATCATCAAATTCGCTGAATACGAAGCGCCGTACCAGACTTGTCTTCCCTGTTGCCCAGTCCCCTGCTAATGCAATTTTCTTCACATATGTTTGCATGCTTCCCTGATGTTTTTTTAATAATTAAGGTTATTCATCAAATCAAAGGTTTGGCTGATAAAATCTTGTCTTCTCACACAGAGAGGGTGTTGTTATTAACCATAACTATAAAAATAAGCGTAATGCGGCACCCTTCCTGTCTGGTTATAGACTTTGTTGCTGACCAATTTGGGAGTGCCAGAGGCACTCCCGTGGGGGTGAGGTTACCGTAAGGGGAGGGGCGCTAGCCCCTCCCCTCGTGGGACATTATCGCTATCCCGAGACCAGCAATTGCAAACAACCCTAATAGAAAATAAGATGTTGCACCCCAATTAATATAGAGTAGCCCACCTGTAATTGCACCTGCAGCAGTGCCAATAGAGATTCCCAAGTGATACGCGCCCATTGCTCTCCCTGCGTTGTAATCGTTGGTGTATTTTACCACCATCTCCACACTTGAACTAGAAATTCTTGCCCATGTCCATCCTAAGATTCCATTAAAGCACACAGCAAGTAACAGAACCAAAAAAGGAGAATTGAGAGGTAGGAGGGCAACAAAAAATAGAATAATTGCAACCCGCAAACCCACAAATCTCTGCAGGGTTTTTACAGGTGGATTTTTCCTGGCAGTCAGAAATGCAACTGTGCATGCAGATACACCAATAAGGTGCACCAGAAATATGCCATTTCCACCGACATCTTTCCCAATTAACAGTATCGGAAGGGTTGTGTAGAAGCCCGAAAAAGCAAACACCATCAAACCAAGCCCAATGCATATTCCATAAATTCTGGGGTTCAGTCCCCCTAAACCTAAAGAATGCCGCAGCTTGGATGGTAGGTAATGTAATCTTTCTATGATGCTGGTATTTATTTTTATCAACTCAGATTTTGAGAGCCTGGGCATGTGCTCGCCCCGTATGGGTAGAATATATGATGAAAACAAAAGCCCGAAAACAAAACTGGCAAATGCAAACAATAACAAGAACCTTAGTCCAAACTCACCCGAAGTAAATGTAAGCACAATAACTGCGAAGCAAAGCCCAAACAAAGCACCTGTGTATATCACTGTGTTATATGCTTTCAATCTCTGCCAGTATTTTCCATTCCTCTCTTGGCACACTAGTGTGCTCCCCAGCACACCAAAAACACTGAAAAAAAGTCCAAGAAGAATACATGAACCCATAACAATCTGGTAAGATGTGCTAAAAATTGCTAGCACCACTCCAGCGGAAGCGCCGACAAACCCCAGCACAGAAAACAACTTCCGCAGTGCTGTTCTATCAATCATTCTTCCCCAGAATAAAATTCCAGCCATTGAGAAAACTGAAACTATGGTATTCAGCAATCCTATTTCAAATGCTCCCATACCTAAAACCAGAACCACAAAAATTGGAATTGTGTTTGAAAAAATACTATAACCAAATTGAGCAAATCCAAATGGAGAATATTTTCTGAACATAACCATTTTATTTTATTCTGTGTACCATAAAGTCAGCAAACATGTTGAGAATTTCCCTCTCACGATTGTTTGGTAGCACTTTTAGGCATTCTTTCGCTTTAAGTGAAAATTCCACAGCCACCTTCTCTGCGTATTTGATAGCGCCGGTTTCTTTTAGTATATTTATGCAATTCTCAATATCTTCTGGGTTTGCAAAACGATTGCCCAGTGTTTCAATTATCTTTTTCCTCTGTAATTCATTTGCATTTGCAAGCGCATGCACAATGATCAATGTGCGTTTTCCCTCCTTCAAATCTCCACCTCTCTGCTTACCAGTAATCTCTGGATTGCCCAAAAGGTCAATTATATCATCTGCAATCTGAAATCCAATTCCAACAAGCCGCCCAAATTCTGCGCAGTTTTCAATCTGTTTTTCAGTGCCTTCAGCAATAATTGCACCCCCCATTGCTGCTGTCCGAAACATCAAAGAAGTTTTCTTCTCAATCATTTTAAGATATTCTTCCTCCGTGATATTGTATCTCTGGGCAAAATCCATATCCATCTGCTGACCCTCTGCAATTCCAAGCACCATTCTTGCGGTCTCTCTGAGTAAGCGCCTGACAATTGCATCACTTCCATCTACACTTTCCAGCACTTCAAAACCCTTTGCAAACAGTGCGTCTCCAACATCAATCGCATATGCAAGACGGTAGTGCTCATCTGGATGTATGGTTTTATCTGCATGGATGCATTTGATTTTTCTGCGTGTTTCTGCCATGTCCATTATGTCATCATGCACAAGTGTAAAGTTATGAATTAATTCCAGTGCAATTCCAAATCGCATCGCACGCTCCCCAGAGCCAGATATACAATCTGCAGTAAGCATTGCAAAAATTGGACGCCAGCGCTTGCCACCCGCAAATGGATAACGCTGCATTCCCTTCAGCAATGGCTCATATTCCCCTTCCCTCAAAATCTTCTGAATTTCTATATCCACTCTCTTTCTGCGCTCAGCAATTTCTGGGAGTTCCTCTACATCTGCCATCTCTCAATCCTCCAGATACTCCTTTGTTTTTCCAATGATAATGCAAGGAACTTTTTTCAATTCCTCAATATTCTTCACGCCGAGAAGAAACATTACCGCTTTCAGTTCTTCACGCATTGCCTCTAATTTGCGTTCAAGTTTCTGCTGGCCTTCATATGCAGGTTTCAGAAGTGCCTTCCCTACGCCCACGACATCTGCACCCAGTGCTATCGCCCTCGCAATATCCAGCCCGTTCCTTATTCCACCACTGGCTATCATTGGGAGACCTCTACCCCTCGCTTGGAGCACGCAAACAGGTGAGGGAATACCCCATTCACCGAGGGTTGCACCCAGAATTGCATGCAGATAATCCTTATGAGCAATAGCACGGTACTGTTCCACCTTCGCAAAACTTGTGCCACTCAATCCAGATATGTCAACTGCTCTGATACCACATGCTTTGAGCCTTTCTACATTCTTTCTTGAAATCCCAGCACCCGTTTCCTTCACAATCACAGGAAGTGATGCTGCAAATTCCTTTATCATACCTGTAATGCCCTTTGCATTTTTGTCCCCTTCCTTCTGCACCACCTCCTGGAGAAAATTTAGATGGATTGCCAGAAAATCTGCATTAAGCATCTCCATTGCCTTCTTTCCATCTTCAACTGTAAGCACTCTCTCTCCTTTATTCTGTGGTACAAGTTGAGGTGCACCTAAATTAGCAATTTTAAGAGGAATATTATAGTTCTTGATTACTTCATATGAAAGCCTATCTCCACCATCAAATGCAGGTCTCTGACTTCCCACACCCATTCCAATCCCGAATTTTTCTGCTGTAGCACCTAGCCGTTCATTAAATTTTGTGGCTTCCGAGATCCCACCAGTCATTGCATTTATAATCACAGGCATTTCCAGTTTTTTCCCTAAAAATGTAATCTCAAGAGAGATTTCATCAAAATTTATTTCTGGCAGAGCATTGTGTTCAAAAAGGATGTCGTCCCAGTAGTTATGTCTGGCATCTACATCTTCCTTCATGCAGATTTCCAGATGTTCCATTTTTCTCTTATAGACACTCATTTTATCACGACCTTTGTTCCCCTAATATCATTTCCTATAAGTGCATTTCTGATGCTGATATTGTCCCTTCCTGAGATTATCCATATCTCCAATTTCTTCCCAGTGTTTTTCAGAAACTCAAAGGACTTTTGGACTTTTCCGAATATGCCTCCAGTAACATCAAAGGCTGGCACCCGCGCTTTCAAATCGGCAATAAGCTCAGGTGTGATTTCTGATAAAATTTTGGTTGCCTTATCTGGTGGAAATTTTTCATATATACCTGGAATATCGCAGAGAAATATTACCCTTTCCGCATCAAAAATCTCCGCAAGTTTGAGTGCCAAATCATCACCAGAGCATATGCTGAAGCATTTCTCCTCATCAAAAACTACATCTCCAAAAGTTACTGGCACTAGTCCATTTTCCATGGCGCCCCTGAACCTCTCCATAGCCAAAGATTTGAGTTTTCCATTGGAATTCAGAGCAACGCACAAAGGGGGGATTGAGACCGCAGGGAGTTTGAGTTTATACAGCATTTCCATTATTTTAAGGTTGAGGGAGCGCACATCATAATGTACTTTTGCAAACCCTTCAGCCTGTTTATTCACATCTTCATTTTTTCCTGCGTCCAAACTGTATTGCTTTGCTTTTATATGTCCAAATGAGCCGGCACCATGCACAATCATGATGTCGCACACTTTTTTTTCTCTCTGCACCCCCGCTATCTCACCAAGAATTTTCCATGTGGTCTTGCCTTTGAATCTGCGATATCTTCGCTTATCTGTAATTACTGACCCACCCAGCTTGATTATCTGCATGACAGGTGTTATGTGCACCGCCTAATTATGTTTTTTGTGTCACTTGTGTCATTTGGTTTAGAAACCCTTATATATTGCATTCCCTTACATTTACATGCCTTTTGGGAAATCTAAAGAAAGGTGGTTTTATGGAAAATATACCAGAAGAATTGAAACATGGGACTACCACAATAGGGATTGTCTGTAAAGACGGTGTGGTGATGGCAACTGAGAAAAGAGCCACAATGGGCACATTTATCGCCCACAAAGACACGAAGAAATTGTTCAAGATAGATGAACATCTGGGACTTACGATTGCAGGACTTGTGGGTGATGCGCAACTGCTCGCGAGATACCTGAAGGCAGAGGTAGAGCTCTACAAACTCAAGAGGAATGCGCCCATCACTGTTGAGGGTGCTGCCACCCTGATGGCAAATATCCTTAATGGCAACAGATTTTTCCCCTACTATGTAGGTTTGCTTATTGGTGGGGTGGATGGCAAGGGTGCCCATGTGTTCTCTCTAGATGCAGTGGGTGGAAGCATTGAAGATAAGTTTGTCTCCGTTGGCTCTGGCTCGCCCTATGCATATGGAATTCTTGAAGAACACTATCACGAGGAACTCACAACAGCGGAGGCAGTGGATATCGCAATCAAAGCATTGAATGCTGCAATGAAGAGAGATTCCGCATCTGGAGATGGAATGAGTGTTGCAATTATCACACAGAAAGAGTTCAGAGAACTTACGGATGAAGAAATAAAGAAACGCATAACCAAGCTTAAGTTCTAAAATCTGTTTTTTAGATTTTTTAATTTTTTGATGTGATGAGGTATGGGAAGACTTGATGATGTAATCAAAGAAGTGAAGGCGGCTATACGAAATATTATTTCTGCGGAAATAGATGTATCAGATGTCGTCATGGAAGGACCTTCAGTTGTAGTTTACACAAAGGACATGGACAAGTTTGTAGAGAACCCAGAACTGGTGAAACAGATTGCCCAAACGATCAGGAAGCGCATTCTTGTGAGACCTGATCCCAAAATTGTTAAATCACAGGAAGTGGCAGAGGCAGAGATCAGAAAATGCATTCCACCAGATGCAGAAATAAAGGACATTTTTTTTGATGCAGAGACAGGGGAAGTAACGATAGAAGCAGGCAACCCTCTGAAGGCGTCTGGAGAAAACAATTCAATTGAAAACGAAATAAAGAAAAATACTGGCTGGGTTCCAAGGATTGTGCGTGCGCCTCCAATCCCTTCAAAAACTGTTGAGGAAATAAGAAAATTGTTGAGAGAATATGACAGTGAACGAAAGAAATTTCTGAGTGATGTGAGTGCAAAAATCTGCCGTCTCATTACCAAGCAAGATAAATGGGTGCGGGTGACTGCACTTGGAGGTTTCAGGGAAGTGGGGCGCAGTGCCTCGCTCCTGAGCACGCCCGAGAGCCTGATTCTGATCGATTGCGGACTTGAAACATCTTCTGAGGGGAATGGTACTCCTTACTTCTACATACCGGAAATTAAAAGCAGTTTTGCTGAGATTGATGCAATCGTGGTGACACATGCGCATTTAGACCATTCAGGGCTTGTACCAGCACTTTATAAATTCGGTTACAACGGCCCGGTTTACTGCACACCCCCCACCCGTGACCTGATGACCTTGCTTCAGATAGATTATATTAAGGTCTCGCAGGCTGAAGGGAAGAAGCCACTTTATGAGTCAAAACATGTGCGTGAGATGCTGAAGCACACAATCGTACTAAAATACGGAGAAACCACAGACATCTCACCTGATGTGCGTCTAACCTTCCACAATGCTGGACACATCCTAGGCTCTGCGGTAGCACACTTTCATATTGGGGAGGGGTTTTACAATATTGCGTTCAGCGGGGATATTAAATTTGAGAGAACCTGGCTATTCAATCAAACTGCCACAAAGTTTCCGCGGTTGGAGACCCTTGTGATTGAAGCCACATATGGTGGACACAAAGACACCCAGCCCTCAAGGGAAGAGGCATCGGAGCGCCTCACCCAGATAATAAGGGAAACCCTCACAAAAGGTGGAAAAGTAATTATTCCAGTTTTTGCAGTTGGGCGTTCACAGGAAGTAATGATAGTGCTTGAGGAAAAGATGCGAATAGGTGATATTCCGCCTGTGCCCGTGTACCTGGATGGAATGATTTATGAGGCAACAGGAATTCACACAACCTATCCTGAATATCTCAATAGCCAACTTCGTCAGCTAATAATTGAAAGCGGCGAAAATCCCTTCCTTTCAAACATATTCCAGAAGGTGGATAGTGCGGAGAAACGCCAGAGCATTCTCGGTGATGTGGAATCCTGCATTGTGCTTGCAACTTCTGGTATGATGAACGGAGGGCCTGTAATGGAATATTTCCGTGAGTGGGCTGGAGATTCAAAAAATATGCTTATATTTGTGGGTTATCAGGGTGAACGCACACTGGGTAGAAAATTACAGAAGGGACTGAAAGAAATTATACTGAATGTGAAGGGACAGCCACGAGAAATAAAGGTGGAGATGGGAGTTGAGACCTGTGAGGGTTTCTCAGGGCATTCAGATAGAACCCAGTTACTCAACTATATCGGGGCACTTGAAGACAGACCTGAGAAAGTGATTGTGAATCATGGTGAAGAAACGAAGTGTATTGAGTTGGCAAGTGCAATTTACAAGCGCTATGGAATTGAAACTAAAGCCCCCATGAACCTTGAGACAGTGAGAGTAAAGTAAGGTGTAAGGAGAATGGCGAAGGTAGGAATAACCGCACTTGTGCCTCCTGAACTTGTTTATCTCTCAGGAAATGTTCCAGTTGATTTGAATAACTTTGTGCCCCACACACAGTACTACCCAGTACACAAACTCTGTGCATGGACTGCAATCTGGAGGGACATTGTTATTGCGGAAAAATTTGTAGATAAAGTGGTGGTGGTTGCTGGTGGGGACTGCCACAATTCTCTTGTTGATGGGCAAAAAATCCAGATGCATGGGATTCCAACACATTATTTCTTTTACCCTTTTTCAGGCGAGATTGAATTGATGAAAAAGGAGTGCCAGAGTTTGGTGGAATTTCTCGGGGGGGAGAAATGCAAAGAAATGCTGGAGATTGTTCACGAGGTAAAAAGGCTAGGAAAGCATATAGATGCACTCAGAATAAACGCAAAAATTCCTGCAAAATTTGCATTTGACTTTATGATCAAGATGAGCGACCTTGGTGGAAACCCCGAGCATATGAGAAAACTGGCTGAAAGCGTTGTGGAGAGAGAACTTTCCCATCTGCCAAGAATTGCATTGTTAGGTGTGCCTCCCATCTACAGGGATTTTCATGATGTAGCTGAGCAATCAGGACTCCATATTGTGTTTGATGAACTTCCTTATGAATTCCTGCGCCTGGGAGGAAGAAGTTTTGAGGAGGTTGTGGAAAGTTATACAAAATATACCTTTGCCCGTCCCCTAATGTACCGCATAAACTTTCTGAAACAGGAGCTGGCAAAACGAAAAATTGATGGGATAATCCACTACACACAGTATGCCTGTCATCACATTCTTGAGGATGATGTGCTGCGAAAGGAACTTCCATATCCTTTTCTTACAGTCCAGGGAGACCTGCCTGGTCCAGTACCTTCACAGCTGCGGCTCAGAATGGAAGCATTTGCAGAAATTCTGGGAATGCGGTAATTCAGAGGAACTTCTTTGGGTTTTCATACAGGGCAAGGTACGCTTCATCACCATCAAGTCCTGCTCCTAATGCAACTCTGTATGCTTTTTCTGGAGAGAGAATATCCTCAGGTTGGTGAGCATCTGAATTTACAAGGAAACTGGCACCTGCCTTTTTCCCGATTTTCACCACATGCCCGTTTGTGAGGCAATGCCCTTTCCTTGAAGAGATTTCAAGAAATACATCATTGTCCTGGGCAAGTTTGGCAACATGGTATGTGATAAGCCCAGGATGTGCAAGTATATCCACATCTTCGCACCCTGCAGCAAATTCATTAGTTCCTTCAGCTACAGGCTCTGCAAGAGTTTCTCCATGCACCACCACAACCTTTGCGCCCTGCATCCTGGCTATGTGTGCAAGTTCTGGAATAGATTGTGGAGGCACATGTGTGAGTTCTACGCCAGCTATCGCCCTGATTTTCCAGTGCTTGTTCACAAGTGCACATTCTTTCTTTATTTTTTCAATCACTTCAACGACATCTGCACCGCAATGGTCTGTAATCGCAATTGCAGTGTGCCCAAGAACTTCTGCCCTTCTGGCAAGTTCGCAAGGCGTGAAATACCCATCACTTAGCATGGTGTGAGCATGAAGTTCAATTCTCTGCAAAATTTCACCTCAAAGCTCAAACCCCATTTCATACACCCTCAGCTCTTCCCTCTTTCTTTCAAGGAAACGGTAAACTGTGCTGTGTTCACTCCCTCTGAGAAGCATCTCAATTGCTTCTCTCGCAATTCTGAAGTTCTCATACTGTCCAATAATGCTCACCGTGTGTCCGTAAATGGATACTTCTGTACCTGTGAGTTCCTCAATAATTCGCCTTGTTTTTCCATTTCTCCCAATGAGCCTACCCCTCAATCTTATGAGACCATTTTTGCTTTTACCCGCAAATTCTTTTATGTCAATGCATTCAAAGTATGTATCTTCGTCAAAGATGCGTTTTGCCCGTTCTGGAGAGAAACCCCTTGCAACTGCAATCACATAGTCCCTCAATTTGATGCTGAGAAGGGGATCTGCAATTTCTGATGCATCTATTGTGATTTCGCCTGTCTTAGAATCCACAAAAATTTTTGCACCGAATTTTCTTTCAATTTCCCTCTTTGTGCATCCATTTTCGCCAATAAGCACACCAATTCTTTCAACCGGTACTTTCACATAGAATAAGCTCATTTCAACACCTCCAGTGTTTCCTCTAACAGTTCCTTTTCATCAATTTCAATACCTAACTTGGTGAAGTATCTTGCAATATTAAAAACATCTCTTCTTACAAGTTCATAAAACCTGGGGTGTTCTCTAGTAACTGCCTGTCCCACATCTATGATGTAAACCTTCTTTCTGAAATAGAGCATGTTAAATTCACTGATGTCGCCATGGACAAGCCCTGATTTGAGTATCAGTTTGTTCATGCGCACCACATCCTTGAATATTTTCTCAGGGGCTTCCACTTCCACATCTTTTATCATGGGCGCTGGTGCCCTGTTTGTACCAATGTATTTCATCACCACAACATTATCCAGAAATTCCAGGGGCTGGGGCACCCGGACACCCGCCTCAAACATGATTTTGAGGTTCCGGAATTCTTTCTGAGCCCATGTGAAGATAATTTTTTTCCTGTCCTTACCTGAATACTTGAATCTTCTGTCTCCTTTTATGTATTCGGAGATGCGGTTGAAATTTGCATTGCCTACACGGTAGATTTTAACTGCGACATTTCCGTATTTTCCGCCGCTGGCTTTGAATACATTTCCTTCCTTACCTGTGGAGATTGGGTAATCTAGCGTTTCAAAATAGCCATGAGCCATCAGCTTGTATAGCGTGAGCATCAGGTCCCTTGTGAACACCTCATTCTCTATCTTTCGCCAGTCAGAAGTCTTTTCACGAAGGTTCAGTTTTGCGATTTCGTATTCAATTCTTTTTTCGTCAAACCCAACTACAGCCATACATTTTCTATATTATTGAAAGGGTTATTAAGGTTTTGGAAAGGGTGTTGAGGTATATTACTGTGATATTGGGAAGTCATAGTGAAATAACCTTTATTATATCCTTTCACTTTGCCATTCCTAAAATGCCCGTGTGGGGTAGTTTGGATATCCTAGAAGGCTGCGGTGTGGAATAGAGAATTCATGCCTCTGCATGCGGTCACCTTCAGACCTGGGTTCAAATCCCAGCACGGGCGCCACCAAATCTAAAAAACAACTTAAACAGGTGTAAAGATGGACATCTTTTCCGAGATCATTTCTCTAATAAAATCCGGGAAAATCAGAAATGCAGAACAACTTCATCGCATAAAAATAAAGCTCTCTGCAAAGTATCATCTGAATAAAATCCCATCAAACTCTGAGATTTTAGAAAATGCGGCACCGGAAGATGTAGACGCAGTTAGGGAATTTCTGAAAATCAAGCCAGTACGCACAATTTCAGGTGTTGCAGTAGTAGCAATAATGACAGCGCCTGCACCCTGCCCCCATGGAAAATGCATTTACTGCCCAGGCGGTGTTGAATTTCATACACCACAGAGTTATACTGGGAAAGAGCCAGCAGCCATGAGGGCTCTTCAGAACAAATTTGACCCGTACACTCAAACGCTTGCAAGAATTCAGCAGTTAGAACAGATTGGACACAATACAGATAAAATTGACCTGATTGTGATGGGCGGGACTTTTACTTCCATGCCACCTGATTATCAGAGGAATTTTATCAAAGGGGCATTTGATGCAATGAACTCAGAAATTTCCCAGACGCTGGAAGAAGCGCATCTCCGTAATGAGGTTGCAGCACACAGATGCATAGGGCTTACAATAGAGACCAGACCAGATTGTTTCAGAATTGAGGATGCAGACCGTATTCTCGGTTTTGGGGCTACAAGAGTGGAACTGGGTGTTCAAATTATTGATGACGATGTACTGGAATTTGTTAAGAGAGCACACAGAGTTTCGGAGACGGTGGTCGCTACAAGAATTGCAAAGGATGCAGGGCTGAAAGTGGGTTATCATATCATGCCAGGATTACCCCTTTCAAACCCTGAAAAAGACATACGCCTTTTCAAAAAACTCTTTGAAAACCCAGAATTTCGCCCGGATATGCTGAAGATTTATCCATGCCTTGTGCTTGAAAACACTGATCTCTACAGTTTATGGGAAAAAGGCAGGTACCGACCATATAATACTGAAGAAGCTGCAGAAGTAATTGCCAGAATGAAAGAAAATGTCCCGAGGTATGTGAGAATCCAGCGAATCCAGCGAGATATACCCGCATACCTTATTGTTGATGGAGTGAAGAAAAGCAATCTTAGAGAGATTGTTCTTAAAAAAATGAGTGTTGAGGGAAAAAAATGCAACTGCATAAGATGCAGGGAGATTGGCCATAACATGCTGAAGAAGAATGTAAATGTGGAGAATTATGCACTGAATGTGCTGGAATACAATGCAAGTGAGGGACATGAGTATTTCATAAGCATTGATACTGAAAATGATTACCTCATTGGGTATGCAAGATTGAGAATCCCTTCTGAGAAAAAGTGGCGCCGGGAATTAAAAGAAGGCGCGGGAATTATCAGAGAGTTGAAGGTGTTTGGTCAGGTTGTGTGTGTTGGTGCGGAAGCAAAAACCAGATTTCAGCAACAGCATCGTGGTTTTGGAAAAAGATTGCTAGACGCTGCAGAGGAAATTCTCAGGAATAAGGGTTTGAAAAAAATCTTGGTTACAAGTGGTGTTGGAGCAAGAGAGTATTATAGAAAATATGGTTTTGAAAGGGATGGAGCATATATGGGAAAAAATCTCTGATATATGAAGTTTGAAAACCTGCCTTTGCGGGATGCATACCAATTGGAAGATTTGAAACGAGTGTGGAGCGAGGTAAAAAGAGTTCTCGTGCCTGGTGGAAGGGCATGCATCAATATTGCTAATAAGTGGCCAGAGCGCCATTGGAGCAATTAAAACAAATCGTATATAGCCTTCAACACAAGGAGGAAGGCTAAAGAATTATTAGATGGAGCAAAATGAAAATTAAGGCATTTCATTTTCTCAGCTTTGTTCCACACTTCCCACAAAACAAATCGTCTGGTTCCGCTCTGGTTCCGCATTTTGTGCAGTATACCTCCAATTCAACCTTTCTTCCGCATTTTCTACAGAATTTATCACCTGGCTTGAGATGGCTTCCACAGTTGATGCATATATTCATTCCGCTTTCCACGGTAACCTCAATGACTTCCTCTTCACACTCCTCTGATTGTGTGGTTTCTGCAGTAGATACTCCTTCCCTCTCTGGTTCAAGAGGAATGTGCTCATCTTTACCCACACCCAGGGCTTTTTTTGATTTCACTGCAGAACCCAGGGCTTCAGTGTATTGCCCACTCTCAAAAAATGCCTTTGCATCTGCAAGGTGTTTTTTTGCAATCTCTGTATCCTTCCCACTTGCCTCCGCTTCCTTTATTTTTGTTTCCGCCACGCCGATTTCAAATTTTGCAGGAAGGTAATCCTTTGGCATTTTTTTCTTGATTAATGCTTCGGTAGACATCTCTTCCTCCGGGGTTTGTATGGATTCCAGTTCCTTTTTAATCTCCTCTCTTTTCTTCTCCATTTCTGCTTCACTCATTTCCTCTTTGGGTTGTTCAGATTTCATTTTTTCATCCTCCGTCACAATTGCGGATTTTTCTTCCAGTTTTTCTTCAGATCCCTCTATTCTCTGGGGGGGTTCCTCTTTCTCTCTTCTAGATTCTGGTGTTTCTACACTCTTTTTTTCCTTGAGAGCCTCTTTCTCCCTATCCTGCAATTTCTGCATTCCAGCATCCACTTTCACCTTTTTTACCTTTATTTTTTTCGCATCTTCAAGACTTACCTTGGCAGCCTCCAGTGAATCAAGACATGAGGTATACCTGTGCTTCTCAAAAAGGTCCCTGGCATCATTCAGCCATTCCACAGCCTCGCTCACATCGTAGTTCTGGCTGCGTTTTTTCTCAATCATGAGCTCAACCGCTTCAATTGCACTTTCTGCAATAGCCTTTTTCTCTTCTGTTGCTGGTGAAGTTTCTCTTTTCTGCCTTTTCAAAAGAATGAATACAAGACGGATTGCAGTGATAACAATAATTATGCCAAGCACCACAAGGGCAGAGTATGCCAGAATTACCACGGTATCATCAGGCATATTAACTCCCAAAGCGGTTATGCTCTCCTATGATTTAATTCTATCGCTTGCTTGTGGTATCTCAAATTTGTTTTAAATCTAAGCCAAGAAAGCGAGATTTCAAACAAAAATTTTGTGCGCCTCCTTGCTTCCCCTCAAGAATTCATCAATTGCAGCAGCAGCCCTCTTTCCAGCACCCATTGCACTGATCACGGTAGCAGCACCTGTAACTGCATCACCCCCAGCCCACACCCTTTCCTTTGTGGTTTTTCCAGTCGTTTCATCAGCCACAAGAGTGCCATGCTTTGTAGTATTAAGACCTGGTGTGGTTGAAGCCACAAGTGGGTTCGGGCTTGTGCCCAGTGCAACAACAACTGCATCAATTTCCATAGTAAATTCACTGCCCGGTTTTGGAATGGGCTTCCTCCGACCGCTTGCATCTGGTTCTCCAAGTGTCATTTCATAGCATTCCATTTCCTTCACCCAACCCTTTTCGTTGCCAATAAATCTCTTCGGATTTGTTAGAAACTTAAAAATTATGCCTTCCTCCTCCGCATTTTCCACCTCTTCCAGTCGTGCAGGCATCTCTGCTTTTGAGCGCCTATACACCACATAGACCTCCTCATATCCAATTCTTTTTGCACACCTTGCTGCATCCATAGCCACATTTCCGCCGCCGATAATCGCAATCTTCCTTCCCCTTTTCACAGGTGTGTCGTACTCAGGGAATAGATATGCCTTCATCAGATTTATTCTTGTCAGGAACTCGTTTGCAGTGTAAATCCCGTTCAAATTCTCGCCTGGAATATTCAGGAGCATCGGAAGCCCTGCACCTGTGCCCAGAAATACAGCATCATATTCCTCCAAGAGTTCATCCACGGTAACCATTCTACCAACTACGGTATCCAGCCTTATTTCCACACCAAGAGACAACACATAATCCACTTCCTCCTGTACAATTTGCTTTGGTAGCCTGAATTCTGGAATTCCGTACATCAGCACGCCACCTGCACAGTGCAGTGCGTCAAAGATTGTCACACGGTAGCCCATTTTTGCAAGCTCTGCAGCACATGTGAGCCCTGCAGGTCCAGAACCTACAACTGCAACCTTTTTTCCTGTTGGATGCGCGATCTCTTCCTTCGGAATTTGCTCACGGTGTGCCCTTGCCCAATCTCCCACAAACCTCTCAAGTGCACCTATTGCAATCGGTGCATTCTTTTTTGCAAGTGTACATACAAACTCACACTGTTTTTCCTGGGGGCACACTCTGCCACAGATGCCTGGTAATGCATTGGTCTTTTTCAGTATTCTCACCGCTTCCACAAAATTCCTTTCCTTTATTGCCTTAATAAAACCGGGTATGTCGTTGTTCACAGGACACCCCCTAATGCACGGATGCGTTGGGCACTGAAGACACCGCTTTGCTTCCTGAACTGCAAGCTCTTCTGTATAACCAAGTGCAACCTCCTTGAAATTCTTCACTCTTTCTTCAGGCTTTTGTTTCGGCATACGCACACGGTTTAAATCCAGTTTTGCCATTTTTTCACACTCCTTTTGCCCTTTTTTCTTCCCACATCTGAAGCGAAAGTTTTTCTTCCTCCAGGTAAATTTTCTGTCTCGCAATGAATTCGTCCCAGTCAACCAGATGTGCATCAAAGTCTGGACCATGCACACACGCAAACTTTGTTTCGTTTCCTACAGTCACCCTGCAGCATCCACACATTCCTGTTCCATCCACCATGATAGGGTTCAGGCTTACCATTGTTTTTACATTGAGGGGTTTCGTTGCGAGTGCACAGAACTTCATCATAATTGCAGGACCAACTGCGAACACAAGGTGTACCTTTTCTCTGCTGAGCACTTCTTTCAGCGGTTCTGTCACCACACCCTTTCTCCCATAAGAGCCATCATCTGTGGTAACTATAACCTCATCGCTTACCTCTCTTATTTTATTTTCCCAGAAAAGCAATTCCTTTGTTCTTGCGCCTATGATGGTAATCACCCTATTACCTGCATTTTTCATTCCTCTCGCAATTGGGTATGTGGGAGCTACACCTACACCTCCACCAACACATACCACGGTGCCGAATTTTTCAATGTGTGTGGGTGTTCCCAGTGGACCAATCAGATCCGGCACACAATCACATTCCTTCATCAGCCCCATTTCCTTTGTGGTTTTCCCTACCTCCATGAAAACCAGTGTTATTGTGCCTTTATTTCGGTCCCAGTCCGCAAGTGTAAGTGGAATTCTTTCCCCTTTTTCGTGCACTCTAACCATTACAAACTGTCCTGGTTGTGCCCGTTTCGCAATCAAGGGTGCAGTTACTTCCCAGAGATTTATGTTTTGGGAGAGTTTCTCCTTTCGCACAATCTGAAATTTATATTCGGGCCAGATAACATCCTTTCCTTTGCACGCACATTCTGGTTGTGCTTTTTCATGCTGCATTTAATCCACCTCTACTAAAACAGGGAAGCAATGGGAAATAAATAATTTTGGGAAATGGAAAAATATTTTACTCACCCTCAATTAATGGATGTGAGGTGAAAGATGGAACTATCCAGAACTGCAGTTTCAATCCTTGAGGCAAGATACCTTCTGAAAGACCAGACAGGAAGAGTTATTGAGACGCCTGAGCAGATGTTTAGGAGAGTGGCAAAAAGTGTAGCTGGAGCGGAAAAATTTTATGCAAAAAGTGAGAATGAAATAAAGGAAATTGAGGAGTGTTTTTACAGAGTGATGACAGAACTGGAGTTCCTGCCAAATAGTCCCACACTTATGAATGCTGGAAAGGAACTCGGGCAGCTCTCTGCTTGCTTTGTGCTACCAGTTGAAGATTCTATCCAGTCAATATTTGAAACCCTAAAACATACTGCGATTATCCACAAGAGTGGTGGTGGTACTGGCTTCTCATTTTCAAGGTTAAGACCTGCAAGAGATGTTGTAAGCACCACATCTGGAGTTTCTAGCGGGCCTGTGTCCTTTATGGAAGTTTACAATGCGGCAACAGAGGCAATAAAGCAGGGAGGTACAAGAAGAGGCGCAAATATGGGGATTCTCCACATCTCCCATCCTGACATTGAGCAGTTTATTGAGACAAAACAGAAACCAGGGAAACTGGAAAATTTCAATATTTCGGTTGCTGTCGATGACAAATTTATGGAGGCTGTAAAAAATAATGGGGAGTATGAACTCGTGAACCCGAGAACTAATGCAGTGGTAAGAAAGGTGCGTGCCAGAGAAATTTTTAGAAAAATTGCAGAAAATGCATGGAAATCAGGCGAGCCTGGAATTGTGTTTATTGACGAAATTAACCGCCGCAATCCAACACCAGCGCTTGGAAAAATAGAGAGCACAAATCCCTGTGGGGAGCAACCGCTTCTGCCTTACGAATCCTGCAATCTTGGCTCCATAAATCTTGCTAAAATGGTAATGAAGAAGAATGGAAAATATGAGATCAACTGGGAAAAATTAAGGGAAGTTGTGAAGATTGCTGTCAGATTCCTGGATGATGTGATTGATGTAAATAGATACCCATTGAAAGAGATTGAGGAACTGACAAAAGGCAACAGAAAAATCGGGCTTGGAATCATGGGTTTTGCAGACCTCCTCATATATCTCAGAATTCCATATGATTCTGAAGAAGCACTTCAGGTTGCTCGCAAGATCATGAGCTTCATACAGGAAAATGCACATGCCACATCCGAGGAACTGGGAAAGGAAAAAGGTAATTTTCCAAATTTTGAAAAAAGTGTGTGGTATAGCAGGAAAAAATACATGAGAAATGCTGCAGTCACCACAATCGCGCCCACGGGAACATTAAGTATGATTGCGGGCTGTTCTTCGGGAATTGAGCCATTGTACGCACTTGCCTATACAAAAACGGTGTTGGATGGCAGGGAATTTCAGGAGGTGAGCAGGGCATTTGAAGATGTTTTGAAAGAAGAGGGTTACTGGTGTAGGGAGGCAATTGAAAATGTGGTTAAATTTGGAAGTGCCAGAGCCCTTGCAATTCCAGAGCAACTGAAAAGGGTGTTTGTGACCGCACTTGAGATCGCACCAGAGTGGCATGTAAAAATGCAGGCAGAATTTCAGAGGCATGTGGATAATGCGGTGAGCAAGACCATAAACCTACCAGAAGATGCAAGTGTTGAGGATGTTGAAAAGGCGTTTATGCTTGCGTATGAATTAAAATGTAAGGGAATAACTGTGTACAGGAATAAGAGCAGGGAGAGCCAGGTTTTGAGCATAAAAAAGGAGGGGAAAAAGATTGTCCCGAGGCCAAGACCTGTTGCAACTACTGGCAAGACACTGAGAGTGGAAACTGGTTGCGGATACCTTTATGTGACCATAAATGAGGATGCAGAGGGACTTTGCGAGGTGTTTGCCACAATGGGAAAATCAGGTGGGTGTGCAATGTCGCAGATTGAGGCAATTTCTCGCCTTATTTCTATCAGTTTAAGGGCTGGTGTGGACATTGATGCAATAACAAAACAGTTGCGGGGAATAAGGTGTCCTTCTCCAAAAATCGGAAAGGATGGAACAGTTGTAGTGTCATGTGCGGATGGAATTGCTAGAGCAATAGAGGAATACATTCATCAGGGCAAACTCCCTGGGAAGATTGAGTTTGCGCTTACGAAACCCACGCCCCGCCTTGACGATTATACAGACACCCAGAATGTGGTGGGAGTATGTCCAGATTGTGGTAGCGCTCTGGTTTATGTGGAGGGTTGTGCCCAGTGCAGGAACTGTGGCTATTCTAAGTGCCAGTGATTTCTATTTCTCCATGTCTACTTAAGATTGGAAAGTTTTTTTATATTCCGATTACATTCTCCTTTCCAAATAGCCCCGTGGTGTAGTGGTCAATCATGCTGGCCTTTGGAGGTACCCTTTTCAGGCACCCTTTTCAGGGGCTGCGCCCCCGAAAAGGTTGCGTCCAAAAGCACCCAGTGGGTGAGGGTACCGTAGGGAGAGGGTGGAACCCTCTCCTCGCCCGAAAAGCGTGCACGGAAAAAAGGAAAACTTGGGAGTGCCAGAGGCACTCCCGTGGGGGTGAGGTTACCGTAAGGGGAGGGGCTTGCCCCTCCCCTCGGAGGAAAGCCAGCGACGCAGGTTCGAATCCTGCCGGGGCTACTTTATTTTAACTCAAAGCAACAAAACGGAAAAATCAATAAAATAAAATTTGCAAAAATGTTTTACAAAACTCACATTTTATTTTGTAAGGTAAATTTCTATTGATGAGACATTGGTCTGTTTGTTTTCCTGGTTGGTTACTGTCTCTGTTCCGATACGGATCTCTTTGACTTTTGCAGTGTTGATGAATCTGTTCTTTACGATCTCAGCTACATCCACAGCCCTGCTTATTGCCTTTCCTCGCGCCTTTATGCCCACCTCTGTTGCACCACTGTTGAACTGGGTTACGACTGCCAGCACATAGTTCATAGGCGGTTTCTTGCCCACAAGTATGATGTTATCTTCTTTTTTCTCTGCTACCATGGAAATCACCAATTACCTAACGAGGTACCGATATATAAGGATTTTGGATGCAGGGCGCAGGGACCGAACCCCTCTGTTACCCCTCTTGGAGAACTATCTCTAGCTGAAACTGTCCAGCGTTGTCTGGGAATTCACCTTTCTTTTGCTTTCCATTTTTCTTACTGGTTCAGCGGGTTCAGGAATCCCAGAAAAGTCATCTTCGGGGAGCAGAATCTCACCGTACTTCCCACCGCCACCAGGTCTCAAAATCACCTTCCCCTCTCTAAACGCCTTTATGCCCTGGACCACATCGGGTGGTGCCACCTTTCGGATTTCTTCAATTGAAGCATCAATGAGCACACTCACTTCACTTCCAAAATATGTGATAAGCGGTTCCCAGATATCCAGCACCTTTCTTGTGTTTGGAGAACTTCCCAGCACCCTGGCAATAATCTCAGTAAGTGGAATGATGTGCAGGTACGGTGGGCGATGCTCAGGATGTTCCGGCTCTTGAAAATCTGCAAGTTCCTCTACTCTGTCCCTTACCCCCTTCTTTATTTTCCCGCCACAACTACATTTCCATTTTCTCTTAATTGCTTCTGAAAGCGTGTAATGTGTGAAGCACTTTATACATGCACTTTCATTGTATTTCCCCTCCTCAGGGGGGACACCCACATTAAGCACGACCTTTCTTCCGTTTCTGCGCATGAGGGCTCTTATCACTTCCTCGCAATTTGGCTCTTGAACCTGCATCCGCATGAACTCTCTAGCCAGTCGCAAGGGCCAGGGAGAATGGGCATCAGAATTTGTCAGAAATGTGAGATCCCTTAACTCTGCAATTCTATCAGCATAGGATGTGTCTGCACTCAGCCCAAGTTCCACATAACTCACATACTCCACAAGCTCTCCATAACATTCTTTCAGGGAATCAAATGCAGCATATACGGATGTCCATGGGGTGAATGCATGGCAGGGACCAATCAGCACATTGCAATCCTTTGCAGCTTCTGCAATTTCCACACCTGTACCATGAAACCTGGGGCGCCCATCTGTGGTAAGATCAGAAACCCTCCCCCTGATTTTCTCTGTAAACTCCTCCACCTTGGATATGGCTGGAAAAACGAGCAGATGATGCACTCTGTGAGCGTCTTCAATCTCACATGTAAGCATCACCCTTAAATTGTTAATCTCAAAAGTGCCCTCATCTACTTTTTTCAATGCTTTGATTTCCTCAAGCCATCTGGGATGCAAGCAATCCCCGGAACCAAGCACATGGATGCCTTTCTGAGAGGCACCTTTTGCAAGGTTCCGCATACTCATATCTTCACTTGTGCCACCGGAATAACGGCTGTGGATGTGCAGATCCACATTAACTTCCATTCCTCACAACCTCCTTGCCGAATATCACATTTATTACATGCAATTCCATCACATATATGAACAAAATCACACCAAGTCCCAGCAGAGCAAGATAGATGGGTATTGTAAAATAAAGGAGTGCTGTTGCTAGGAGAGCGTCCGCAAATGCAAGCACACCCCAGAGCAAGAGTAGCATCTTTCTCTTTTTCATCACCTTCACAAAAACCTGCGTAATCCCCAATGGAGCGGTTTCTCTATCGCCAATATCTCGGATATCCCCCATATATCCTGAGAAAAATGGACTGACAAAAAACCCGAGGAAGAGTAATATTACAATCAAAATTGTACCTATAAAGACCATTTTCCACCTTTCAAATTTCTTACAATAAACTTCCTTATTTCATCCACACATAACAACAGGACACCCAGCAGGAAAATGGTAACCCAGTCAATTACCCGTATAGGTGTGGTTTTGAACATTACATTCATGAAGGGCATGTACACTGCGAAAATCTGGAGCAGGATTGCAGTGACTATTGTGATTACCAGAAGTTTATTGTCCATTTTCAGGCTAAACAGGGATTCATGTAAATTCCTGCAATTAAGCACACTGTACATCTGGAAAATCACAAATGCAGTGAAGGTCATTGTCTGGGCATAACTCTCCTTAGTTGGTGCGAACTCTTGGGGTGTAAAATTGTAAGAATACCAGAACACAAAGAGTGTGAGAAATGCCATTGCCAGCCCATTCACCATTATTGCAGTAATCATCTCACGAGTAAGAATGTGTTCAGTTTGCTTCCTTGGCTTCTGCAACATAATCTTTGGTGTAGCTTTCTCAAGACCCAGTGCCTGAGCTGGGGGACCATCTATGAGTATGTTTACCCAGAGAATTTGAACAGGATAAAGGGGAATTACCCCAGGTACTGTAAAAATAGCAAGGAATATCAGAGTGGTTGCACCGATATTGGTTGTAATCTGGTATCTCACAAATTTTCTGATATTTTCGTAAATCTTCCTTCCTTCCTCCACAGCCCTTACAATTGTGGCAAAATTATCATCTGCAAGCACAATTCCACTGGCATCCTTTGCTACATCTGTACCAGTTATTCCCATTGCAATCCCAATATCTGCATTGGCAAGCGCAGGTGCATCATTTACACCATCACCAGTCATTGCTACCACATACCCTCGTTTCTTGAATGCACGCACAATCTTGAGTTTCATCTCTGGATGCACCCTTGCATATACACTCACATTCTCAACCACACCTGCAAGTTCTTCATCAGACATTTTCTCCAGCTCACTCCCTGTAAGAATCTTACCACTCCAGATGCCAAGTTGCTTTGCAATTGCAATCGCAGTATCTTTCTGGTCTCCAGTGATCATTACAACCTTTATTCCAGCAGTGTGACAGCATTTTATTGCGTCCTTTACTTCAGGTCTTGGGGGGTCAATAATTCCCACAAGTCCCACAAAAGTCATTTCATTTTCCAATTTCTCAATATCCTCGGGGATTGCAGGGATTTCCTTTATTCCAAGTGCCAGTACCCTGTAACCCTTTGATGCCATTGTTTTGTTTACATCGAGAATTGCCTGCTTTTCACTTTCAGATATAGGGAGAATTTTTCCATCTTTCCATATGGTGGCTGAGAGATTGAGAATAACCTCGGGTGCTCCCTTGATATGCACAACTTTTCTTCCTTCAAATTCATTCACCGTGCTCATGATTTTTTTCTTAGGGTCAAAGATCTTCTCAGATATTCTGGGATAAAGTGCATGCAACTTTTTTGGAGCCATAGAAAGTTTGCCTGCAAAGGCAAGAAGCGCACCTTCCGTGGGATCACCAATTACCTTCCAAATACCCTTTTCATTCATCAGATTTGCATTGTTGCACAGCACACCGATTCTTGCAAGCAAATCTATGCCCTCTTTGTTTTCCATGTAGCCAATAACTTCACCTTCTGGTGCATAACCCACGCCCTTAACCTCATGCCTCCTCCCGTTTACAAAAATTTCCTTAACAGTCATCTGGTTCTTGGTGAGTGTCCCTGTTTTGTCTGTGCAAATCACCGATGTGCAGCCAAGGGTTTCCACGCACATTAACCTTCGCACAATTGCATTTCTTTTTGCCATTATCTGCATTCCAAGTGCAAGGGTAACAACAAGTACAATTGGTAGCCCCTCAGGGATTATTGCCACTGCCAGTGAGATTGCAAGCAGGAAATTCTGTGAGATATTGTGTGAAATTGCGGTTGCGGTGAAGAACAGAAGTACGGAAATTGCGATCGCTATATAGCCAATCTGCTTTCCGAGTGCGTCTATGCTTTGCTGTAAAGGAGTTTTCTCGGTTTCGCTTTCCTGAACTAGTTTTGCTATTTTTCCGAGTTCAGTTTTCATCCCGGTGCGAATTACAACACCGATGCCCCTGCCCCTTGCTATAATCGTGCCCATGTAAGCTATATTTGTGCGTTCCCATTTGTCTGCATCTACCGCACATGGCTCTGTACTCTTGCGTACAGGGACGCTCTCTCCTGTGAGCATTGATTCATCAATCTCCATATTTGTGGTTTCTATCAATCTGAGGTCCGCAGGAACTTTATCCCCTTCTTCAAGAAGCACAATATCTCCAGCCACAATATTTTCATTGAGAATTGTCTGGCTTTTACCATCCCTGAGCACCTTTGCTCTGGGTGCTGTTATTCTTTTCAATGCTTCCATGGCTTTTTCAGCCTTGGATTCCATCATATATCCCATGACTGCGTTGATTGTGATTGCAATGAGAATTGCAGCGGTATCTGAAAGATGATTCTCTTCAGTAAAGATTGTAAGAAGAATTGTGATGATTGCAGCCACAATAAGCATGATAATGGGTATGCTTTTGAACTGGTTCAAAAATTTGATTACTGGATGTTCCTTTTTTTTCTCAGCGAGCACATTTTTACCCTTCGCAAGCCTTGCATTTGCATCATGAGTGGTTAATCCATTCTCTTTTGAAGTGCCAAGCGCTGTAAGCACATCATTCTCTGGGAGTGCATGCCATGGTTTTTCAGCGCATACCATGATGTACGGATAGAACGCATTTATTTATTTCTATCTGCAAGGAGGGAGAGATAGAAAAATGTATAGGTTATCTTAAAATTTTCTGGAAAACAGTACCAAAATTTCTACATCCGCCAATCGCAAGAAAATTTTTTATACATAATGGTATTTGCGTTTAAAGGTGAATTTATGCTGAACGCAAAAATAAAAGCCGAAACATTGAAAGAGGTTGTTGAACTCATTCATACTCTGGTTGATGAGGTGAAAATGAACTTTGGAAAGAGTGAATTGGGTGTGAAAGCAGTGGATCCGTCTCATGTGGCTATGATATATCTGATTTTGAAAAATACTGGCTTTGAAGAATATGATTCCAAAGGACTTGAAATTGGCGTGGAACTTGAAAAATTGAAGGAAGTGCTAAAACTGGCGAAACCAGGGGATGTAGTAACACTCAAATATGATGAGGATAAAAACAAACTAGTAGTTGAGATATCTGCGTTTAAAAGATATATTCCTCTATTGGATATTGCAAGTATCAGCGATGCAAAGGAGCCTTCCCTTACGCACACCGCAAAGGCAGTGGTAGATGTGGAAATGTTGAGGCAAGGCATAAGAGGAACTGAAAGTGTCTCCAGCCATCTTACAATTGAGATAAAGCCCGATACCTTTAAACTTGAGGGTGAAGCGGAACAGGATAAGGTGGAAATGGTGCTTCACAAGGATTCTGGTGAAGTTGAGATAGAAGCTAAAGAACCTGCAAAAAGTATGTACGCACTTGACTACTTCTCAAATGTAGTGAAAGCTATAAGTTCCGCCCAGAAAGTCACTCTCCACATAGGAAAAGATTATCCGCTAAAAATGGAATTTGAGTTTGCTGGCGGTAACGGAAATGCTAGGTTCTTGCTGGCACCTCGAATGCCTGATTAGTAAAAAGTGAATTTTATGGATGCCTACATAGTAAGTGCTGTCCGCACCCCCATTGGAAAATTCGAAGGCACTTTGAAAGGTATTCCAGTGCAGAAACTCGGAGCAATTGTAATTGAGGAAGCTGTGAAAAGGGCAGGGATAGAGAAAAACTGTGTAGAAGAGGTGATTATGGGAAATGTGCTTCAGGCAGGTCTTGGTCAAAACCCTGCAAGACAGGCAGCAATTTACGCAGGAATCTCTTACGAGGCAGGGGCTCTCACTGTGAACAAGGTGTGTGGCTCAGGGATGAAGGCGATAATGCTTGCTGCCTCAGAAATCCGCGCTGGTGATGCTGATGTCATCGTTGCTGGCGGTATGGAAAGCATGGACAACGCACCCTATTTACTTGATAAGGCAAGGTTTGGATACAGGATGTTTGATGCAAAAATCATAGATGAAATGGTGTATGATGGGCTTTGGGATGTGTACAACAATTTCCATATGGGAATGACTGGCGAGATAATTGCACAAAAGTATGGTATTAAAAGAGAAGATATTGATGCATTTGCTCTGCGGAGCCATCAGAGGGCAATTAGGGCAATAAAAGAAGGAAGATTTAAAGACGAGATTGTACCTGTTGAAGTACCTGGCAAGAAAGGTGAGAAAATTCTCTTTGAAAGAGATGAGGGTCCAAGAGAGGACACAAGTATGGAGAAACTGGCAAAATTGAAGCCTGTGTTCAAAGAGAATGGTGTTGTAACTGCAGGGAATGCTTCTCAGATCAGTGATGGTGCTGCAGCACTTTTGGTGATGTCTGAAAGGGCTGTAAATGAATACGGGGTGAAGCCACTTGCAAAAATCCACAGTTATGTTTTTTCAGGTACAAAGCCAGAGCTTGTGATGGAGGCACCTGTGCCCACTGTAAAAAAGTTGTTGGCAAAGACAGGTTTAAAAATTGAGGATTTTGACCTTGTGGAGCACAATGAAGCTTTTGCCTCTGCATCTGTTGCAATTCAGAGGGTGTTTTCAATTCCCGACGATAAATTCAATGTAAATGGGGGTGCTGTGGCTCTAGGACATCCTATCGGTTGCAGTGGTGCAAGGATTACGGTTACACTCCTGCATGAAATGCTGAAAAGAAACTCGCATCTCGGACTGGCTACTGTATGTCTTGGAGGGGGAAATGCAACTGCAATTGTGCTCGAAATGTAATTTTTAATCACATTCCCAGAAAATAGAGAGCAAGCACAATGGCTGCAAAGCTGAATGAATACACTGAGAACAGAAAGAATTTTTTACCTTTCAGAATATACATCAGAAGTTTTAGGGATAGCAGCCCCACTACAAATGCAGTAATTACACCCGCAAGCATCAGTGTTGGATCAATATTTCCAGTTGTGCCAGTAATTTCTCTGATATCAAGAAGTGTGGCACCGATGAATGCGGGTACACTCGCAAGGAAACTAAACCTTGCAGCATCCTCCCGTTTTATTCCCCTTGCCACTCCTATTGAAATTGTGGAACCAGATCTGGAAAGTCCCGAAAAAGCAGCCAATCCCTGCATTGTGCCTATGAGGAGGGCATCGGTCATGCCAATCCTTTTCCAGTCTTTTATTTCTTTTCCAAACTTCGTTGAGAGATTGAGAAAGCCCTGGATAATAAATGCAATTCCCACAGGGAGCAGAGTTCTGATGTAGAGATTTATAATGAAGAGGTCAATAATCACCCCGATTATCCCAGTAGGGATGATTGCAATTAAAATCAGTGCAGCGTATTTTCGTTCTTGGGTTTTTGTGATTGCGTTCATGAGTTTGTGCCCATGTGCAATGTCTTTGAGTATTTCCAGGATTGCTTTTAATGTTGCCAGAATTTCCTTGCGAAAGAAAATAATTATGACAAGCATTGTGGCAAAATGTAAACCAATATTATAACTAAATGGTGTTTCCCCTAGAAAATGCTGAATAACCACAAAATGACCTGAGCTACTGATAGGGAGCCATTCTGTAATTCCTTGGATGATGCCCATGAGGATTGCCATAAGTAAATCCATATAAAATGGAAATGAATGGAGTATTTTATTCTTACGAGGGGAGGGGGCAGAGCCCCCTCCCCTTACGGTAACCTCACCCCTTTCAGGGTCTGAAGGGGCATTCCCACGAGGGGAGGGGCAAGCCCC
>JBMFNP010000019.1:0-30298 GCA_049970095.1 Thermoplasmata archaeon
ATAGTGGTAGTTGAAAATGAAGAAGGGCTCAGTGATATATTTCATTTTGATGAACAGCGCGTAATGCTGGATGGGAAAGAACTGGAGAAGATGGCTGATAGGTTTGAGGATGTGGGTCTTACCATTACGATCTGGCAGGCTCTCGGTTTCCTGGCTGAGATTATTAGGTAAATCTCATCAACCAAAGTTAAGGTTCCCCGGATGGTGTTCTCAGAATTCCTCTATTCTCTTCTTTCATTGAAGCGGTCGCAGATTCTCTGGTATCTCTCGATTTCCTGTTGTGAAAGGGGTCTCACTTTTTTGAGAGCATCCTCAAAGTGTTTCATTGTCACGACCACTTTCTTCAGTTTCTCTTCATCCACCTTCCCCTGATTCTCGTTCAGGTATTCCCGCATTGCCAGATAGCTTGCCTTCTGCACTACCGCTGCAAGGTCTGCACCGTTATAATTTTCTGTATGCTCTGCAATTTTTTCAAGATTCACATCTTCAGACAGCGGCATGTCTTTTGTATGGATTTTCAGGATGCTCAGCCGTTCTTGCTTGCCAGGCATTGGAACATAGAGAAGACGGTCAAATCTTCCTGGGCGGAGAATTGCAGGGTCAATTATGTCTGGGCGGTTTGTGGCTGCAATTACAACCACATTGTGCAGTTCCTCTATTCCATCAAGTTCTGCAAGTAACTGGCTTATTACCCTCTCAGTCACATGGGCATCGCAGCTCTGTCCTCTCTCTGGTACAATCGCATCAATCTCATCAAAGAATATGACACAGGGTGCTGCCATCTTTGCCTTTCTGAATGTTTCACGCACTGCTTTTTCACTTTCCCCTACCCATTTTGAAAGAAATTCTGGACCTTTCACTGAAATAAAATTCGCCTCACTTTCAGTAGCCACCGCTTTTGCAAGCATGGTTTTGCCCGTACCTGGTGGGCCATAAAGGAGGATACCTTTTGTAGGTTTAGTCTTGAAGTGTGCAAAGAGTGCAGGATACTTCAGAGGCCATTCAACTGCTTCTTTCAATTCTTCCTTTACTGAGTCCAGTCCGCCAATATCATCCCAGTGCACATTTGGGCGTTCAATCAACACCTCTCTGAGCGTGGAGGGTTCCATTTCTCTATATGCCCCGAGGAAATCCTCTTTTGTCACCTTTATTGTGTTTAGGGTTTGCACAGGTATTTTCTCTGCCTCCATATCAATGTTGGGCAGTATGCGCCTCAGTGCCTTCATGCCAGCCTCTTTCACAAGGGCTGCAAGGTCCGCACCTGAGTAACCATGGGTAAGGTCTGCAATCTGCCCCAGATCTACATCCTCAGCCAGCGGCATACCTCTCGTGTGAATCTGAAGAATTTCCAGGCGTGCGTTTCGATCAGGGATTCCAAGTTCAATCTCTCTGTCAAATCTTCCAGGTCTCCTGAGTGCAGGATCCAGGGCATTTGGGCGATTTGTGGCACCAATTACAACTACCCTCCCCCTACTCTTTAACCCATCCATTAGGGAAAGCAACTGTGCTACAACCCTTGTTTCCACTTCTCCTTTAATGTCATCCCTCTTGGGTGCAATGGAATCAATCTCATCAATGAAAATTATAGAGGGCGCATTTTCCTCAGCCTCCTTAAACACCTCTCTCAAATTTTCCTCGCTCTGACCATAGAACTTGCTCATAATTTCCGGACCACTGATGGAATAGAAGTTTGCATTGGTTTCGCTTGCTACTGCCTTTGCAAGCAATGTTTTGCCAGTACCTGGTGGTCCATGCAGGAGGACACCCTTTGGTGCCTCTATTCCTAGACGGTCAAACAGTTCTGGATGTCTCAGGGGAAGTTCTATCATTTCCCGTACTTTCTTGATTTCTTCTTTCAGACCGCCAATATCTTCGTAACTCACCCTGCTTATTCCACCCTCCTTTTCCTTCACCACCTTTTCACTGACAATCACCTCTGTATTTCCGTTAATTATCACCACATCTACAGAAGGAGAGTAAGAAGTAACTACCAGTGTGATTTTTCTGCCCATGAGATTGATTTCCACAGCGTCTCCTTTGGTCAGAACCCTGCCCTCAAGAATCTGGGAGAGATACTCAGCTCCAAAAATTTTTATTGGTTCTGTGGGGGCAAACATCACCTTTGTGGCTTTCTTTACTTCTGCCTTTTTCACGCTTACCTTGTCATCAATGCCTACACCAGCATTTTTCCTGGTTATTCCGTCCATTCTTATGGTTTGTGTCCCTTCGTCATCTGGGTAGCTAGGCCAGACAATGGCAGCAGTCTTCTTTGTACCTTCAATGATTACAACATCACCTGCTTCAATTCCATGTCTTTCCATGAAATCTGTGTCTATGCGCACAATCCCGCGACCAGCGTCTCTGGCACGGGCTTCAATTACTTTCAAATATTCTGTCATCCAAATCACCTCCAGACAAAACAAAGGTTAAAAGAGGGAAAAAGAAGGAGAAAATGTTTACTCAATATTCACCTTTACCTTTTTCTTTTCAGTGGGATTTTTCTTTGGAAGCACAATTTCAAGGACACCGTTGTTAAGTCTTGAGGTGGCTTTTTCAGGTACAATGTCTTCTGGCAGTTCTATGCACCTGTAGAATTTTCTGTAGGTGCGTTCTTTGTGCACCACATTTCCTTCTGTGCTCTCTGTAGATGTGCCTGTCTCTGAGGAGATTTCAAGGGTATTTCCAGATATGGAAACATCTATCTTGTCCTTGGTTGCACCAGGCATCTCCGCAATTACCTTGAATTCCTTGCCTGTGTCTATCATGTCCACAAACGGTGCCCTGATCTCTGGCTCTTTGAATTCTCTGCGAAATGCCAGGGGGCTCCTGAATGCCATGTCAAAAAATGCACGCTCAAAGTTTCTGATTGCCCTTTCGAATTCCTCAAATGGGTCGTAGTAGTCCTTGCTCACAATGTCTGCATCTTTCCTTCGAATCTCGATTTTGTTTTCATCATCCTTCTTTTTTCCAAACATTTGAATCACCTCCGAGTTGTTAACCTTTGTTTGTCATCAAAAAGAGTATGTAAGCACTACTATATAAAGTTTTCTACTTAATTTCACAGCAAGTAAAGTTATCTATCCTTATCCCCTTCTGACACCTTTTTCAAAATCATAAATCGTTTTTTCAGATTTGCGACCACAACATCATGAGGTTTACCGACAGAAGTTTCCTTCCTGGATAGTGCATAAATAAGCTTCTCTATGCCCACATATGTGGGTTCCTTGAGTGTGATGCCTGCTTCCCTAAATGCCTCTCTGAATATGTCCATAGCAGCGCTCTCATTTCCAAATGAGGTTGCAAAGTCCACCATTATTGTGTCCAGTGCACCATGGAGTGTGCTTGTATCCACCTCCAGGGATTCAATTGACCGAATGAGAGAGTCTATTATAAATTCTCTGGCATCTCTATTTTTCTCGTCATCTGCAAGCAAAAGGCACGCAACCATGTGCTTGAAACCCACCTCCACATTCTCACCTGTTTTTGCACTCGTCAAAAACGCATTCTTGAATTTACCTCTAATGATTCCCTGGTGTTTGTCTGCAATTTTCTTGAGATCTGCAAAATCAAATTTTTTCTCAATAAGGTCTGATTTATTTGCAAAGAAAATCATGGGAATTTCCCCAGTTACTTTGAGAAGTGAAGGTGCCCAGTACTCTTCCAAACTTTCTAGTGATTCCTTTCTTGTGAGGTCGCACACAAAAATCGCTCCTTCCACACCTTTAAATGCATTAAAATGCACACCCCTGTACTCCTTCTGTCCGAGTATATCCCAGATAATAAGATTGACGGTGTAGCGGTCTTCAATTGTCTCCACAACCACCTCTTTTTTTGAAACCCGTGTTCCAATTGTCTGGATGTAATTTTCATCAAATGCATTATGCACAAATCTGTCAATCAAACTGGTCTTACCCACAGCTCCATCACCAAGCAATGCAATCTTTTTCACTAATCGCTTCATATAGAGGATATCCCACGCTCAGATTAAAAGGTTATGCTTGATAGAGGAAGCAGAATATCTGGATGTTATATGAATGCAAGTTCTCCAAGGTGTTTGCCAAGTGTGCTGGCAATTCCACTAAAGAGGGGTTCAGAGGAAACTTTTGGTTTTTGAAGCAAATCTTCCGTTGTGATTGAAATTGCACAGCTTTCAATTCCGCTGAAGAAACAACACGCATACATTTGCGAGATATAGAGTGAAATAAGTTCCACTCCATTCTGTTTGAGAAACTGGATATCGCTTTCCACAATGTAATATGGTGTGTCAGTACTTCCAGCCCTACCTATTCCAAATCGGATTTCTTCCATTTCAAGGATGTTCGCCAGAAACTTATGAATTCTGTAACTTGCATTTACCTCTCTTCTGCCTCCACTGTACCTGTACGAAATTCCATCCGTGCAGAGTGCGCTTTCAACCAGGTAAATTTTACCAGTACCTGTACCCACACCAATGTCCTCAAACACTCCAATGACAATCTTTCCTCCCAGAACCCTCAACACTTCCATTTCCATTGAAAATGCTGCACCTGGAGGTAAGCATTTTGCAAAAGCAAAATCTATACCAGGCATACTACCAAAATAAAGGGGTGCAAACTCATCATATAGCCAATCAGGACTGCGCTGACAGTTGGTCTGTGAAATTAGTTCTCTAAAAAACCTATCTGAGTTTGTGAGCACCACAACTGGTTTTACACCAAGATCCTCGGCACGGAGATGTTTCTCATGCAGGTAACCAAGAACAAACTCCTCTGCCTTTCTCAGAGATGGATTCAACATTCAGAAAACCCTATGGCATTTCTGGTATTAAGGTTTACTGTGCGGTCCCCTCAAAACTTGTTGTCTAAAACTTGGTGTCTGGTTGATGTTTTACTATTTATTTATTGCGTATCTGAGAATCCCAGCAATTCCACCAAATGCATTTATGAGGATTTGCCCTTCCTCACTTTCATCAGAAATTATTTCTACCTTTGTGCCATATTTTTCTGCTTCTGCAGAAATTTCCTCTACTATGTCCGTAGATTTTATTTCAAGAACTGCGTTACATTTAGGGCAGCTTCCACTGGAAGGTACCAATTCTTTTGGAAGCGTTTTATCTTCAGCGTATCCGCAGTACTTGCATCTCATGCTCACGCGCATTTTCTGCAATGCCTCTGAAACCAGAAGCGTATCTATATATCCGTTCTGGAGTGCATCCCTTACTTCCTTTTCACCATAAACAGCCAGCCCACCATTTGGTTTTCGCACCTCGGTTAGGAATCTCTGCACAAGTTTCTTCTCCTTCATCAAGTCCAAGTCTGCAAGCACTTCAGAGGCTTTTTCAACCAGCTCTTTCAGTCCATATTCGTCAGTGTAGCCAGTATCAAAGAACGGCTTGATCACTTTTTTCATCAGTTCATGGTGGAGGTAACCTTCATTGATAAAATATTCTTTTGTGGCCCCAGGACCACCAACGAGAATCCCCTTGAGTTCGCTCAGCACAGGAAGAAATGCCTCGGCACAGATTTCCGCAACTTTTACATAGAATTCATGGGCTGCCTGTTCAATCAATCTCTCAAAACGGTGTTGGGATTGTCCTCCTCTTCCATGTTTTGAGGGTACAAGCGACTGTTTGTTCTTCACAACCGTAATTCTTTTTCCCCTGAGGAGCCCTACTGTTGCCTCTGCCCTGTCAATTACCACGAGCCCATAGAGATCTTTTTCCAGGAGCATGCTTTCAAGAGGTTCGGTGTAGAAAAAGGAATCGCAGCGATACATGTAAATGTTAATTGGTTCTGGGGGTTCAATTACGAAAGATACTGGTTCGCTTTGGTCAGCACCCACAGCCTTTGTTCCCACAAAGAAAACTACGCCGTTGGATGGTGGTTCTTTAAACATTTTTACTTTGTTCATCAGGGATTCAATCGCCCACATCACATTTTTCCTTGTGGTCCTTGATTTTATGTTTGAGGACTGGGCATACTCGTTTCTCAGATAATTTAGCACATCAGAAATCTGTCTTCCAGGTGGCACATAGAGAGATATCAATTCTGTGGCTCTGCCCTTACATTCTTTTATCTCTTCCAGCTTCTTTTTGAAAGCATACCTTGCGATCTGCACATCCGTCATTTCAATCGGAATTAAAAAAAGGCAATTATATTTAAGATTACCTGTGCAGGATTTTCACCAGTTGCATTAGGTTATAAAGAAATGCCCTTAAGAAACCTTTAGTTATCTCATTCCCAAATATACGAATATTATATAAATCTCATCAAATAAATTGAGGCTCCTCTCTGGTGCGCGCGGTACTGGTCAGGACGGGAAAAATAATAGAAATCTGAATCATTCAGTATCTTCGTGTTCAATCACAATTCCCGCCTGATTAAGTGCCTCCTTCACCTTGTCTTCGTAGTCTGAAATTGTTATCTCACCATCTTGCGCAGAAAACTGAATGGTTATGGTTATATTGTTGAATTGCTTAGCAAGGTAGTTAGTTATCTTGACAATCGTAGATAATTGCCCTGTGGGAACATTCAATTTGAGGTTAATACCATGATATTTTTTCACTGTTTCGTCACCTTTTTTTGCTTTGTCTTCACGATCCGAAGTTGGAAAATAAATAGGAGCTAATTCATTTGTTTTATCTTTTCCTTCAAATTGTATTTTGCCATCTGAACACTCTCTCATGGATTTGGACTGGTGCACCTCTGCTCTGTCTGCTCTGATTATAATTTCCTTATCTCCGAACTCTGGAGAACTATCCGCTTTGCACACAGGTTTACAATCTTCCAAAACACCAATACGGAATAATCCCCTTTTTACACCTTCTCTGATAGCCTCTTTAAGCACATCAGGGGATCTAATCCTTATTTCCCCGGGCGTTTGCCTCCACAACACGGAGATATGTCTGATAAATATCCCTTGCTGCCTTCACTGTTTTTTCTTTCTCCTCCTCCTTCAAAGAATCCCATAGGTCAACAGAGTTTTGCATGCCAATCAACCCAGGCACAGTAACATGCACCGCCACATCCATACCCTCAAATTTCCTTGATAGTGAGAATGCCATTATTTTTCCTGTGTTTAGAAGCACGCCTTTTATGACTTCAAGAAATGCACCTGCAGGACCCCATCGTGTGCCACCAGTTGCCTCAATTACCCGCATGCTCACATTTCGTAGATATTCTTCGCACAGACTCCTGTCAATTTCAGCATTTCTCAGCCTCAAATATTCTTCAAGCGAAACACCCTCCACTTTTACAGTGCTCCAGAGTGGAACACAGGATTCCCCATGCTCTCCACCAACATAACATTCTATTTCTGCAAGCCCCACATTCAGTTCCCTTGCCAGAATTGTCCTGAATCGCACACTCTCAAGACAGGTACCAGTTCCAATAACCTTCCCCTTACCAGCAATCTGTTCAGCAAGGGTTGCCATTGCATCCACAGGATTTGTAATTACAAAGAATCTTGCAGAGGGATTTGTCATAAGAACATCCTCCACAATGCCTTTCACTACTTCTGCATTCTTTGTTGCCAAATCCCTCCTGCTCATCCCCGCCACCCTTGCAGTTCCTGCAGAAACTACAACCAGATCTGGATTTTTTATTTCACTGGCTTTTGCAAAACTCTCAATCTCCAAATCCAGTCCATGCATTGCCAGTCCATGGTAAATTTCCTCTTTAGTCATCTCTGCAACTTCACCTTTTATGTCCACGAGTGAGAGTTTACCTACCCATTTCTGGAATGCAAGTGTGTAAGCTAATGCGCTTCCCACCCTGCCAGTCCCAACAACCGCTATATGCTTCATAACACCAAAAAGTGCATGGAGGATTTAACCTTCTCCAAACCCCATATCAAACAACATGGGTTTCCGTCCTTCCCTTGCCTTTCTCAGTAAAATCCTCTGCTCTGCCCTTGCAATTGTTTTCAGGGTTTCCACAACTGTATCAGGGTTCAAACTTATGCTGTCAATTCCTTCCTCCACAAGAAATTCTGCAAACTCTGGATAGACGGAAGGTGCCTGCCCGCAGATAGAAACGCTCCTGCCGTGCATATGCGCAACCCTGATTAGGTGCGAAATTGCCCGTTTCACTGCAAGATTGCGTTCGTCAAAGTATCCCATTTTAGCCAGTATCTCTGAATCTCTATCCGCACCCATAATTAACTGAGTCAGGTCATTTGAACCGATTGAAAATCCATCACAGTATTTACAGAATTCGTCAGCCATGAAAATTATTGAGGGTACCTCTGCCATCAGATAAAGCTTGAAATCAAACCCGCGATGCAGATTTTCTTCTTCCAGCATTTTCAGAATAGGCACAAGTTCCTCTGTATTTCGCACAAAAGGAAGCATCACATGCACATTTTTCAGTCCCAGTTCGTTTCGCACCCTTGCAATCGCTCTCAATTCCATTCTGAATGCCTCTTCATATTCCTTTGAAATGTACCTAGAACACCCCCGCCAGCCAATCATAGGATTATCTTCCACAGGTTCATATTTCTCTCCATTGGGCATGCCTCGATACTCATTGGTTTTGAAGTCGCTGGTTCTCACAATCACAGGCCTTGGATAGAAAGCCTTTGCAACCTTTGCAATGCCCTCTGCAAGTTTGTCAATCAGCACATTTCCCTGCCCCCTTTTTATCAAATCCACAGGATGTTCTCGGATATAACTCGTGAAAATGAATTCAATTCGCATAAGACCAACACCCTGGGCTGGAAGTTTTGAGTATTCTTCAGCCTTTTCCGGCACTCCAATGTTCACAAGCACCTTGGTAGCAGTAACTGGTAAACTCTGATACACCACACCTTCAGACAGAGATTTAGCCTCAGCCTCTTTCTCTTTTGTGGGTGCCACAATTCCTTCATAGACATTCCCCAGTTTTCCATCCACAGTTACCTCCATACCATCTTTCAGAATCTGGGTTGCAGTTTTCGTGCCCACAATGCAGGGAATTCCAAGTTCTCTGGAAACGATTGCAGCATGGCAGGTCATTCCTCCTTCATCGGTGACTATGCCCTTTGCCCTGCTCATTGCGGGTACCATATCTGGTGTGGTCATTACAGTTACCATTATATCTCCTTCTTCCACCTTCTGAAGGTCCTCTACACCGTGCACAAGTTTCACAACACCCATTCCAATGCCGGGGCTTGCAGGAAGCCCTTTTACAAGAATTCTGCTTTCGCCAGTACCAGCAGGTTGTTTCTTTTCCACTTCCTTTTTAATTGTTGTTACCGGTCTTGCCTGCACAATGAAAACCTCATCTTCTTCCATTGCCCATTCAACATCCATTGGTTTTCCATAGTGTTCCTCAATCCGCTTTCCGATTTCTGCAATCTCAATGATTTTTTCATCTGGAATTTTCTGTAATTTCATGTATTCTGGTGAAATTCCCACCTCAACTGTGCCTCCATTTTCACCTCTCACAATCATTATTTTCTGCTCTCCTATTTCTTTGGAAAGAATTTGCATAGTTTCTGTATCCACAATGTATGTGTCTGGTGTAACCTTTCCCCCCACTATTGCCTCCCCTATCCCATATACCGCTTCAATAATGCACTTTTTCTCTCCACTCACAGGCTCGGATGTGAACATTACGCCACTGTGGCTGGCGTTCACCATTTTCTGCACCACCACTGCAAGTTTTACCTGGGTATGCTTGAAGCCCTTTTTCTCACGGTAATATGTGGCTCTTGGTGTGAAAAGTGAGGACCAGCATTTTTTAACTGCGTTTATGAACTCAACTTCATCCTGAATGTAGAGATATGTGTCCTGCTGTCCTGCAAAACTCGCCTCTGGAAGGTCTTCAGCTGTTGCAGAGGAGCGCACAGCTACAAATTCAACTCCTTTTTGGTGCATAAAATTCCTGAAGTGCTCAAGAATCTCTCTCGCAATTTTGGGCGGAATTTTTACAGATTCTATTTTTGTCCTGATGCGCTGGCATGCTTCTGTAAGTTGCTCTGTGTTTTCAAAGTCCACTGCTGCAAGTTCTTTCTCTATCTCTGGCATCAGCTTTGCACTTTCTATAAATTCTGCATATGTGTCTCCAGTTATCACAAAGCCAGGAGGTACATTTATCCCTGCTTTAAGCATCTCTCCGAGATTTGCACCTTTTCCGCCCACAATTGAAACATCCTTTACACCTATTTCCTCGAAACCCACAATATGCTTTGCCATGGGCTCACCAATTCAATAATGCAAAGACTATATATTAACCTTCGCTTTTAAAGGGGTATGAAAAAAAGGGGTATGAAAAATAGGAAAATACCTGGTATGCTCATTATACTCCCTTCTTTTGCTCCATGGATTGTTTATTGGATTGTAGGAAATATACTGGGAATTGCTATTCCCCTGTTTATTTGTTTTACTGCTGATAATCCCACAAATCCGAAAAAGAGATTTTAATCTGATGGATATTACTTCACTTCTCTATTTCAGCATAGCCGCTGGTGCTACATCTATTTTTAAATTGAACATATTTGTTGAGAAAAGCGGTTTTCTCGGCTATTTTGTTTTATTTCTAATGGCACTAATTTCCATAATCATTAAGCGCCCTTTCACCCTTCTAGTTTCAAAAAAGGATTACCCAGAAGCATATTGGAAGGACAAATTATTTTTGGCTATCAACAATATAATTACTGGGGTATGGGCGGCAGTATTTTTAGCAAATTCAATCATATTTTTGCTTCTTAGTATGCCTTTTACCGTAATTCTCTCAATCACCTTAATTGCTCTTGGTATAGTATTCTCAATCCTTTTCCCTTTGAAGGCGCCTGCTTATTTTGCTTTAAAAGAATTCAAGAAGTATGATTGGAATGTTGAGGTGAATCCAAAAAAACAAAAAGTGGAGAACGAATATGATGTTATTATTGTTGGTTCCGGGATAGGAGGTTTAACTTGCGGAGCATTGCTTTCAAAGAGAGGCTACAAAGTTTTGGTTTTAGAACAGCATTATCAGGTTGGTGGCTACTGCTCCTCTTTCATGAGAGAGGGTTTTGTTTTTAATACTGGGGTGGAGGATGTCAGTGGGCTGTGGGAAAAAGGCCCTATTAACCTCCTTCTCAAAGAGCTTGGGCTTAAGAAAGATGATTTATTCGTAAGAAACACAACAAGATATATTTTCAAAGGAAGAGAGATAGAAGTTCGGAATTTAGAAGATTTCATAAAACAGTTCTCAGAGATGTTTCCCGCTGAAAAGAACAGTATTTCTGCATTTTTTGATGATGCAAAGAAAGCTTATGAGGAATGTTACAAAGAGGCAGAATTTTACGGCACCCCTTTGCCCCCTGAGTTGATTGTAAAAGCCTTTGGAGTGAATAAGCTTCTTGCATGTCCTAGAGAGCATCCTCACTTTTATGAATGGGTTAACAAAAACTTCAAACAAAAACTTGATGAGTACTTTAAAAATGAGGATTCAAAGGCTGTACTTTGTGCCTTATTGGGATATGTTGGAACAACGCCTGAGAAAACTTCTGGTTTGAGTGCACTTACCGCATGCTACCGCATGCATTTCTTATTATATTTATGGAGGATATTTCCCAAAAGGAGGGGCGCAAAAATTTGCGAATAGTTTAAAGGAGTTTATTGAAAGTCATGGTGGCAAAGTCTTAGTTAAGCATAGAGTGGATAAAATATTGGTGGAAAGTAGGGAAGTTAAAGGAGTAAAAGTTGGAGAGAAGATTTTTAGAAGCCCGGTTGTCGTAGCCAATGCAAACGCTAAGACCACATTTTTAGAACTTATTGGAGAAGATAGTTTAGATAATAAGTTTATTGAGTACATAAAAAGACTAAAAGTGTCTTCATCTTGCTTAATGGTATCTTTGGGGGTAGATATGGATCTATCCAACTATCCAACACTCATCAAACCCATCGGTGAAGGTTATTACATTGTTATTAATTCAAATGCTAATCCGAGTTTGGCGCCAGAAGGAAAAGCCAGCGTTACAATATTGACCGGTGCCAAATACCACAATTTTCCGCAGAGAGGAACAAAGGAATATTCAAAAAGGAAAGGAGAACTTGCGGAGATGTTAATCAAGAAAGCAGAAAAAGTCATTCCTGACATAGGCAAACACATAATTGTTCAGGATGTAGCAACTCCAAAAACTTTTGAGAGATATACTTCTATGCCAGAAGGAGCAATCTATCCTTTCGTTCAATCAAATGGAGTTAAAATACCTCGCTTTAAAACGCAGATAAAAGGTTTATATTTAGCAAGTGCATCCACTTTTCCAGGTGGTGGAATAGAAGCGGTGGTGATTTCTGGAATTATTTGTGCAAATGATATATGCAACTGGAAGTTCATTTGTAGATAGGAAAACACCAAGTTTTTATGGTATGGAATGGAAACAGCAGGAATGTAGAAAAACAAAAATATTTCCTTTACACACCATAGATTGTTGAATGAACATACTCACATACGAAAAAGTGTGGGGGAAGGGTAAAACCCTCCCTCGGGAATGTAGAACCACCATATTTTTCTAGCAATTATGAACGATCAAAAGTCAAGAAATTAAAGAAAACAGGACGGAAGAATTAGAGGAGCCTGGTGAAAAGTGGGAGATCATAGAATAAATCTACACGCCCTGAACCTACAAAATGTTTAAATATTAACCGGTATTAGTATGTTTTGATGCCTTTGGGGGTGTTGATAAAATGGAAATGAAAGAAGTAAAGAACCGGAATGGAGATATTTTTCCGATAATATCCAAAGGTAAGCATTTATTAACAATGGCTAAACTCAAAGAATCCGTAGAAGCAAAAACATTCATCGAAATGGCTCTAAAAGATCAAGATGTGTTAAGTTTGTTGTGTAACCATTATTCGATACTCTCAGTATTTGATGAAAAATTCAATTTTCCTATGCTGTTTAGCATTAACAGAAGGGCAAAAGTAAAATCGGGATTTCCTTTTGCACTAGTTGCAACAAGAGAAACTACAAAAGCCCAACATTCTATCGAACATATAGTTGAAAGAGCGAAACCAACATTTAGAAATCTTGCTGAGAAATTCATGGAAAAGTACGGAAAGTTTCTTGAAGACATTGACGTGAAAGACGATAGCGTGGGTTTCCAAGAAGAAAGGAAACAGCAAATTTTAACTCAACTTATTTGGGAAGTTGGCGATGAAGAAAAAATCCAGAGAGTAATTAAGATGTTTGAAGATTTTGTAATTGATGATGTTGTACCAGTAGGATTAGCGCTTGTTGATTCATTAAAAAAAGAGTTTATCGACTTCGGTATGAAAAATAGAGAAAAGATGCTATCAACCTCAGAATTAGATGAAAGAACATACGAAGCTACAATCAATAAACTTGAGACAACATACAAAGTGATAAAACCACTTCTATCGCTTTTCTGGTGCGAAAACGAGAAACATGAGCACTATTCGTTTTTTATGTTCAGCCATCCTACATTACCAGAAATAAAATGCCCAATATGTAATAAAAGTTTGTCCATTGGAACTTTTTATTATTTTATACCCCCAATAAATTACCTATTACGAGGCAGGGAAGGGCTAATTCAAGCTTTAACTATGTATGTAATAGATAAAATCGGACAAGAATGGTCAGCTGGGGTTTATTTGAAGAATGTAGATGATGATATTGAAAAAGACATAGTACTCAAAAAAGATGATGATCGATATAGCCTTATTGAAATCAAGAGTTTTGTACCTGGTGTCAATTTAAGAACAAAAAAAGAGAACATTAAACAACTTATGAATCAGGCTCTCAAGCAGCTAAATAGTTATCTCAAGCACAATATTATTGTTGATGACATTTATTTGGTTTCTAATTACAGGGTAGACAAAGAAATGGAACAATTTGTAAGTGAATTGTTATCAGAACGGAAATTTGCAAAACTCAAAAAAATCAACGTGAAACTTGTAGGACCAAATAATCTTCATGCACTTAACAAATTAAGTCTCAAACAGGATGAATAAGGTGAGACAACTATGATGACAGAAAAGCAATCTCCGTCCACGACTTTTCGCAATCCTTCAGATTGCTCGGTGCTATCGGACTCACTTAACACGGGCTATACGGCTCACTTTGTTCGCTCAAATCGGCTATCGCCGACTTCGTATAGCCCGAATACGTTATATGAAATGCCAGAGTCCTAGGAGGTTAATAAATGCTATATATCCGACAAATTAATGAAATTATGAAAACATCAACAGAAAAATATCAAAGAATCGTCAAAAAAAGTCGTCTATTTTTTATTCATCTTCTTACTCTTGCAATTATATTGATTATTTCGGACCTTACTTGGTGGGTTGGTCCTGGAAGTATCACCCTAAATTTTTTGGCATTGGCCTTCATTGTGGGAAGCTATTGTTCAATTCAAACATGTCTAGAGACCAATAAATTTCGAACATTCAAGAGTTATTATGTTTATAGCAGTACATTAGGCATAGGAGGAGTCATAGCTATGATATATAATATCGGTTGGCTCTTATCTGTGCTTTTAGATGGTGATTCTTTTCATTATTATCACAATAATATCTTCTTCAAATCATTAGCCGTAATAGATTTTATTATATGGTTAACTGGCACTTTATTTCTATTTTCAACCTTATTTTCAGTTAAAAAATACGGAAATGAAATTGAATATTTTCGAGAGGAGATTTATTTCAAAGGGGTAGCAAAAAAAGACATACAACTAATGAAAATATTTACGATTTTATTTGGAATCATTTACAGTCACTTCTTTTTATTTTTGATGGGAGAAGAGCTCCAGGCTATGTACCACGCAGGGATTATCTGTGTCCCAATGGGTATGGTTTATTTAATTCTCTTTATCCTGATGATAATATATCTATACACCGCCTATTATATCCCGGATTTCCCTGTTTTTTACAGGAGATATAAGACTTTACTTATCTTTATAATTATTTTTATAATTATCTCCTCCATAATTTTTGTAGAGGATCTTGTATTTTACATCAGCCATAATGGGATGATGGAATTTTGCGGGGGAGTTGGTAGCTGTGAGTTACGACCAGATGACACGATGCCTATCACAATAATACTATATTTTACTTCATTGACACTATTTTTCTTAATGATATTTTACGGCATAAAATTTATCAATAGATGGCGAGATAAAACATGAACACTGTTTGCCAACTCTGCGCTCCTCTCTGTTGTTTGCCCTCAGGTCGGATAACTGGGGGATATACGGATCGCTGTGCTCACCCAAATTGCCTCGCTCCGCTCAGCAACTTCACATACACCTGGATCGTAGAAAAATAAAATACTACCATGTTTTTTGGCAATTATGAACGAAGAGAAATCAAGAGATTGGAGGAAATAGGATGCACAAATTAGAAAACTTGATGAAAAACTTGTGGCAAATCTACGCTAATTTGTATGCCTTGATATAGCCAACTTTAATGAGAAGGCAAAAAGCGAGAGCAAAGGAAAAAAGGGAAAATGAGGGGATAGAGCGTGATTTATAGAATAAATCTACACACGGGGAAAATGGGTGGTTTTCAGATTTTCAACAGTTTTATGGTATATTTAGTAAATGCTATAGCCAGATGTTTTAATTTCAATTTATGGTGTTAATTGTAATTGTTATGTGTGTTGTTATGTGTTTGAAAACTCAAGTTTTTTGAAATGTAATCACAATTGAGGAAACAACTGAGGTAATGTACACATTTCTTCCCCTCTTTTTTGTGATAATCAGTTCAGCCTCTTCCAGTGCAGAAATGTCATCATATACATTTTTATAATTTCTGTTAAGTTCTCTTGCGATCTGAAGAATTGACATGGGAAGCTTGTTGTGCAAGTATTCAAGGAGTTCAACTCTTCTTGGTGTTAGAATATTGAACACATCTGGATATGTGATGTATGTGCTTTCAGTGAATTTTGCACCTCTGTTTATTGCATCCCAGATAAAATAATCATCAACTGCAAAGGGTTTTGTACATTTTGCGACCAATATGCTCTGTTGGAGTTTCTCAATGGTTTCATGTTTCTCTGCAAAATCCTTTATGAGTTTCTCGAGTTCATTCCTGGTGTATTCCTTTCTTATCTCAATTTGCATTAAATGCCTCCAAGTTTCATTGCAAGCAAATTTTTCCTGAAGGTGGCTACCAGCTGTTTTACCTCATTCTTGCTTTTGTACTCGGTATCAATTCTTTCAATCAAGCCACCGTTTTCATCATATTTTTCCACATGTGGAATATTTTCAAAATTATCCCATCTTACTACTGGGACCCAGTTCCCATGTCTATTCTTCGCAAGATATGTGTACGCAAAGTATTTCAGCTTTCCATCTTCTGTTATCTCTACCATCACCAGTTTTTCTTCTTTGTGAATAAAGATTGTTTGCTTTGTAATTTCCATCATGGGGTCAACCTTGCAACGGTTCTTGGAAATGGAATTGTATCTCTGATATGTTCTCTTTTTGCTACCCAGCGAACCACCCTTTCAATTCCCATTCCGAAGCCAGAGTGTGGAACTGAACCAAATTTTCTTAGGTCAAAGTACCATCTATAATTCTCAAGGTTTGCGTTCTCTCGCCTCAATCTCTCTTCCATTGACTTGATATCAGTTTCGCGTTCACTCCCGCCTATGATCTCCCCTATCCCTTCTGGTGCCAGAAGATCTGCATTTTCTACAGTTTTTGGGTTATCTGGAGAGATTTTCATGTAAAACGGTTTGATTTCCACTGGGTAGTTTGTGATAAACACGGGTTTTGTGTCCAACATGCTTAACTCTCTCTCTTCATTTGTACCGAAATCATCCCCCCATTTGAAGTCATAGCCCCTCTCTCTGAGAATGTCCACAGCCCTTGTGTAAGGGATTCTCTGGAAAGGCGGTTCTATTACCTTCAAATCTTCAGGATTTCTGCCAAGAAACTCCAGTTCTTCCCTACAATTTTTAGCAAGAAACTGGCAGATATAACTCACAAGTTGTTCCTGAATTTCTAGATTTTCCTTCAATGTTACCCATGCAGCCTCTTCCTCAAGATGCCAGAATTCTGCGAGGTGCCTTGGCGTTCTGGACTTTTCAGCGCGGAAAGAAGGGGTGAGCGACCACACCCTCTCCAGTGAATAGATCAAAGCTTCCAGATAAAGCTGGGCACTCTGTGAGAGATAGCCAGTTCTTTCAAAATACTTCAATTCAAAGAGTGTGGAACCTCCCTCACACGCATTTGCGGTGAGAATTGGAGGTGTGGTTTCCACGAAACCGTTCTCAAAAAACCACTCTCTTGCGGCCCTCAAAACCATTGCCTTCACTTTCATGGTTGCAGTCATTTCCCTTGAACGGAGCCAGAGATGTCTGTTATCTAACAGAAATTCCTCGGTTTGGTCCTTGAAAATTGGAAATCTTTCTGCAAAATGTACTACATTAAACTTTTTCACTCCGATTTCTCTGCCACCTGGCGCTCTTTTGTCCTCCCTGACCGTTCCTTCTACAATCACTGAGGATTCAACAAGTGCTTTTTCCGCATTCTTGAAATCCCCATCAGGCACTTCCCCTTTCACCACTGTGCATTGCACAATACCTGTGCTGTCCCTCACCACGACAAATGCAATCCCACCACTGCTTCTGCTCCTGTAAACCCAGCCTCTGAGGGTCACATTATCCCCAGGCCTTGCATTTTTGAAAACCTCATTTATTCTCATTAGTTGTGCCATGGATAGTTGTAAAAATAAAGTGATATTATATAGTTTCGGGTGTTGTTTTAGCATTGATGGGCCAAAAAGAAAACCAGAATTGAGGATTTTAAAAGGGACTAAGTTTCGTCTGAAGTCTATCCTATTTTCAACTAAGTCTGTGGTCGGGTTCCGCAAACTTCAAATATACCTGCCTCCATATATTATAAGCGGTGGAAATGATGGTGGTAAAATTCATTGATGTAAACCAGGATCCACTACCAAGGAAAATTGAAAACCCTGAGATGATGAGATATACACCGAAAATCATCATTGTCTGCAAATAAACTTATTTACTTCTGCTCATCAATTTTTTTCAGCGCTCTCCTGTACTTTCCGAATCTATCTTCAGGTGAGAATCTGAAGGGATGCGGGGAACAAGTAGGTGCGCTACATCTGGGACAGAGAGCTTTCAAGGTATATTCTCCGCAATTCTTACACTTTTTTATATGTGCGTGCATCAATCATCCCTTCTCTTGAACTCTCCTACACCGCCAGATTCCTTAATTACAGCAAGACAGCTCTTTACGCCTTTTTCCATGATTTTTTCAGCGGTTTTGAAATCCTTGGCTTTGACAATTACCAGATATCTGGGTGCTCCAAGATACTGCACACTGATGCTCTCAGGGTCTGTTTCAACCATTGCTTTGAGTGCTTTTTTGATATGCTCAATTCCATCGCTGCCTCCATGTTTCAGTTCAATTATGCCATCAATTTCAGCAGAACTAGGGATGATATTTTCCTTCGCAACTTTTGCGAACACTTCAACCCATTCACCATCAAAGCCCGCACTTTTCAATGCTTTCTTCTTTCTCACAACCTCTTCCATTGCTGGGTAAATCCCACCATACTTTTCAATCAATTTTTTTCCAAACTGTTTCATTGCTTCATCCACACTCATGTTTAACTTTTGGGCAACAATCTCAAAGAGTTTGAGCCCCCTCTTTTCATTGCGCCATTGCTTTATCTTCTCCCTTTTCTCATGTTCTGTCACATACTTCAGAGAGAGGTCAATCATTTTTTTATTCCGATCCACTCTTATTACTTTAGCCACTACCTTCTGGTCTTCCCTCACAAAATCCCTTATAAATTTCACCCACCCAGTTGAAACTTCCTGGATTGGTATGTATCCCTGGAGCCCACCATATTCATCAAGAGCAACATATGCTCCATGATTCTCCACTTTAATGACGGTGGCAACCACCAGTTCCCCATCTTCTGGAAATAGATCCTCATCCTCTTCCATATTTCTTTCTCCTTAACCGAGGATTTCCACAATTTCGCCACGAATTTCTGCTTTTCCACCTGCTGGCTTTGCAATTGTAGAGCCGCAGACCTCACATTTGACAAGTGTAGATGCATGAAGAAAAACAACCTGCTCGTTGCTGCAATCCTTACACTTTACCTTTGCAAACTTTCCCTTCTTTTGGGGTGCGGGCATCCTATCACTTCTCCTTCTCAACCAATTCAAATTTCTTCGCCCTTATTCCTGGCTTCTGATGTGCTTTCTTGCATTTTTTGCATACATATCTTAAAGCGGTGCGTTTTGTAGGCTTCTCTCTGCCTTCTGGCTTTGGTCTCGGAAAACCTCCATAACCACGCGTAGCTCTTCTAAATCTTCGCTGTCCCCATCTTAATTCGCTTCTGTTTCTTTTCTTTACTTTTTCTACATCATGTTCTGTGTGGGTTTTACAATATGGACAGTAGGTCTTTATGCTTCTTGGTAATTTCATTCCATTCACCTTTTCAATTCACAAAATGCAGGAAATATATAAAATATGCTCCTGCCTGAAGCAGTCAAGGGTAGGAATTGGGCATTTATTTATGGCCCAGAGATACCACCCCCACACCCCCAACCCCAACCCCCAATATATTTATATATTGCAAGGACATTTTACAAGCATGAGTTTAAGAGAACCTGCAGTTGCTGGGAGTTTTTACCCGCGAAATGCACCCAGTTTGCGAAAGATGATTGAAGAAAGTTGTTTTTTGCATCCACTTGGCTACGGAAAAATTCCTGCACTTAGCATGCGGAAGAAAAGGAAAATAAAAGGGCTTGTAGCACCCCACGCAGGTTATATGTACTCAGGACCCATCGCCTCTCACGCCTATGGTGCGCTTGCTGAAGATGGTTTTCCAGAAACATTCATAATTCTGGGAGTGAACCACCATGGGTTCGGAGAAGATGTCGCCATCAGTACCCAGGATTTCCAGACACCTTTAGGAGTTGCAGAAATAGACAGTGAGATTGCAGAGAAACTGATCTCACTAGGGATTCCTGATGATAAAAATGCACACGAGGCAGAGCATTCAATAGAAGTGCATCTCCCATTTCTCCAGTATTTCAAACCTGATATCAAATTTGTTCCCATAGCCATGTATCGCATGGATATTCCAACTGCAAAAAACACAGCGGAGGTGCTTCGGAAAGCAATTGATTCCTCTGGCAAAGATGTTGTGGTAATCGCTTCAACTGACTTTTCGCACTATGTGCCAAAGGAGTGGGCATATAAGTATGATGCACTTGCAATTGAAAAAATAGTGAACTGTGAGCCAGATGCCCTGTACACCACAATTAAAAAGTACGGGATTTCAATGTGTGGCTATGGCCCTGTGATGACAATGCTTTACACCCTTTCCCTGAAAGGAAAACTATACAAGTATGCAACCTCGGGAGATGTGGAGGAGATGTTTGAGGTTGTGGGATATGCTGCCATAGGATTTGAAAAGAACGCTCAGTAAAATCTATCCTTCCCAGCCGTGCAATCTCGGCACAAATGCCATAAGCACTGCTTGCTGGGTGAGGTGCACACGGTCAATGTGCCCCCTGGACAGAACCCCGATTGCACCAATGCTCTGCCCAATTTTCTTAACTCCATAAAGTTCTTCCATCGCTTCCTCAATGTTTTTTCCTTTCTTTACAATCTCAATCACTTCAGGTGGATAGCAAAATCCTGGGCCATGGCCAAGCGTAACTCTGCCATACTTATCCACAATTGCACAGTACTGCACATCATAATATTTTTTCATGCGCCTATTGTAAAATAACCCCGCCTCAATTCCTATTCCATAGTCGCTCTCCTGAATTGCATTCATGGCACGGTTCACTGCACCTTTTATTGTTTCTGTTTCAAAAGGTTGATCTGGCACACCTGATTCTACATTTTTGTAGAACAACTGAATTTCCAGCCCTGAAAAAAGTTTCGCAAGCACCTGCTTTGTAGCCTCTATTTTTACAGGGTTAGTGCTGCCTATGTTTACAACAAGAGGTTTCAATCTTTTTCCAAGACGGTTTATCTCTCCATTCCTGATTCTTGTGGAGGATACAGGGAAAAGGTCCTCTGCCAGCACCCGCTTTACAACCACAATTTTCAATTTTTTTAGTCCTTTTTGCATTCGCATCCTGTTGATTTCACGTGCCCTTGAAAGTGTTTCAGAGGAGACAACAAGAATATCCAGCCCTTTTTCAAGGGTGATGCCGTAAGGATCCTCCAGGGGAATTATCTCAAACTCCTTTTTGAACTGACTTACAAATTCACTCACTCCTTTTTTTCGTTCTTCAAAAGGACGGATCTGTCCTTTCAGGCTTGCAAATGCATCTGTAGTTATACCAATCAAAACCCTCTCTGCCACCTCAAATGCTTTTTGAAGGAGGGCTTCATGTCCTTTATGAAATATGTCAAAAGTGCCACCCACACCAGCAATCATTTCAATCCCGTGAGCTGAATCAGAAGTATGAGAAAGAAGATTCCAGCAGCTGCATAAAGAATGTAAACGAGAATTTTTTTCTTGCTCAGGCGAGCCTCAAGTTCCTTTTCACATTTTTTGCTGCACACCTTCTTGTCTGTGGGAATTACCCTCTCACAGATTACACAGTGGCGGTGGTCCTCCACATCCATCTTATTTCACCTCAATCTCCCTGAATTCTCTTTCCGCATCCGTTAATACCTTGCAACCATCCTTTGTAACAAGAATGTCATCTTCAATTCTGACGCCCCCAATTCCCGGTATATATATTCCTGGCTCAACTGTAAGTACCATGTTTTCTTCAAGCACAATGTCCTGGCTTGGACTCATACCGCCAGGATCGTGCACAGTGAGCCCGAGTCCATGCCCGAGACCATGGGTGAATCTACCTTTATATTTGGATTTATTGATGATTTTCTCTGCTGCTTTGTGGCATTCTTTACCTTTTTTACCAGAACTTATGAAATCAATGGCTGCATCATGGGCTGCAAGTACAGTTTCATAGATGGCTTTCTGTTCCTTTGTGGCTTTTCCTGCAACAAATGTTCTGGTGATGTCTGAGCAGTATTTCATGTATTTCGCACCAAAATCAAAGAGTACAAAATCACCTTTTTTGAGAGTACTGGTGCAAGCGGTATAATGGGGTTCTGCAGAGTTTTTTCCAAATGCCGCAATGGTCTCAAATGCTGGTGCAGATGCACCATATCTTGCCATCAGATAGTTTATTTCTGCCACTGCCTCGCTTTCCCTCATTCTGCTCTGGAGGATCTCAGGAATTTCATCAGCAACTTTTGATGCAATTGCACATGCCCTAGCAATTCTTTCAATTTCTTCACTTCCCTTTATCATTCTTGCCTTTCTCAGCGCATCTGAAACATCTATTATTTCTGATTTTTTTGCAGACTTCAGTGTGTCTTCATAGGCAGCATGTGTGAGATTTTCAAAATTCATTCCTATCTTTTTGATTCCAGAAAGCTTCTTTTTGAGAATTTTACTTCGTTCTTCCTTTGTTTTGAAAATAGTGAGCGGCATATTTGCATGCTTTGCAGTTTCTTCTTCAAGAGGTGTTGTGAGAATTTCTATTGAGTAGTCATCCCATATTAAGCAGATTGAACCCTCAAACAGCCCATAAGATAAATCAGTCACATAGAAGAAGTTTGGGTCAATATTCGGTTCCGTGGCATTTCTGAGCACAATTACTTCTGGCTTCTCTTTCAGGTGCTCGAAGATTTTCCTGATTCTTTCTTTCTGCATTACAATCACACAAAGGTAGAAAGGATCGTGAGATAAAAATCTTTCATTCTAACATCCGATTCCCCAACTCCCTGTATATTTTTTCACCGTTTTCAATGTTTGCGCTGCCTTCCTCTGTTTTTCCATTGCAAATCTGTGCCTTTCCAAGGTTTATGAAGGATGGGGCAAGAAGATATGGAAGATTGTAGTTCTTGGCTATCTCAAGAGATGCAGATGCAAGTTTCTCTGCACCCAGCGCATCTCCACTCTCCAGCATCAGATGCGAAAGATTTACGCATGCAAATCCATAATTTATCTGCTCTCCCCACTCCCTCGCAACATCCATAACTTCCCTCAAGATTGAAACTGCCATCTCGGTTTTTCCTGTTTTTGAAAGAGCAATTGCCAGATTTATCTTAATCTTGTTTTTCATCCCTCCGTCCTCTGTGTAATTCACCGCCCTCTCAAAGTAATCTGCAGCATGTGCATAATCCCCTTCCTCAATCAAGAGATTACCAATCTCTGCTAGTGTAATTCCCTGCTCCGCACCTTTTGAGAGTGCATCCAGAAAGATTTCAAGTGCCTTCTTTCGCTCACCCATTCCTTCATATGCTCTTCCCATTACCAATAGAAATTTGGGATGCCTGTATTTTCTGTATCCCTTTTCAGAAATTTCCACAGCCTCCCTAAATCTTGCTCCAAGGTTGTATGCCCGCGCAAGAATGTATTCTCTCTCCATGCGCCAGAACCTTGAGAGTTTCTTTCCATTCTCTTTCAGAATTTCAACTGCACATTCCCACTCGCCTTTTCTGACACACAATTCACCACGGATGCACTTCATCTCTGGCCTGAAATTCTCACCCAGAACTCTTATAGTGCCTTCCAAAAAGGGAATCTCGCCAGAAGCAACAAACTCTGAGTAGTGCTGCACAATTAAATTTCCTGCATCCTCTAAATTTCCAGTATCCAGGAGGATTCTCACTCTTTCCTTCATGGTTCTGAAACCCCAGATTTTTTCAAGTGCCATTGCTAACTCTCTCCCAAGCGTTTTTCTCTCCTCTTCGGGAATGGATGCAAGAACCCAGGGGCGCAGCACCTCCTGAATTCTGTATGTTTCCTGATAATACACAAGTCCTAAATTTTCTAATTTAACTAGTGCTTCAATTCCTGCGATTCTCTCCACCTCAACCCCTTCTTTCAAGAGTGCGAGAATTTTAAGCGCATGCTTTTCCTTTTCATTTAATTTTGAAAAAATTTCCTCAAATAGATATTTCCAGTTTGCATTTCTCCCACCTTTTGCTAAAAGTAGCATCATCAATGGATGCCCCTTTGCCTCCTCAAAAATCTCTTTTCTGGTGTGTGCGTCATTAATTCCATTTGCGGAGAGAAAAGCACCTGCAGCAATCTCGTCTAGCGGTGAAAGCCAAACCTCAATTACCTTTCCGCTTGCAACATCAGAACTCTGGTAGAACCCCAATTTTTCACGGGCTGCAAAAATAAACTTTACACCCTGCAAGCCCATCTTTAGCTCGGAAAGAGTATTCAAATTATGGGCATTGTCAATGCAGAGCACAAGCCCTTTCGCCTCTTCCATAGCAAGATGAGGGACATCAATGCTGTAGGAATTTCTCTGCAGATACCTCTTCAATCTAAATCTGCCCTTTTTCGCAAGTGCAGTGGCAAGTATGTTATAAAATTCAGCAAGAGAATTGAGAGGCAAAGGAATTTCAATATAAGCACATCCATAGACAGTGGAAAACCAGTTCAAAAGATGGGTTTTACCAATACCAGGCATTCCATAAATCACGAGGATGTTTGTATCATGATTTCCTAAAAACTGGCACATTATGGAGATTTCCTTTTCCCTACCATAAATCTGTGCAGACTTTCTTTCTTCCTTTACTTCCTTTTCTTTACCAAAAAGTTTCTCTGGCATTTCCAGAAGGAGAGGGTCATCACGCTTGATGCTCTCAATGAGATTTTTGGCAACACCCTTGCCTGTATCTGTAAGGAAATAGGCATTTTTCCTCCTGAAACCCCTGCTCACATGCACCAGTTTTGCCTTCACAATACCTTCATTCTGCATCTGCTTGAGCACTGCAGAAACATGGGCACGAGGTGCAACTACAGCCTCTGCAATACCCTCCTGAGAAAGTGCATAGGGGACCTCAAAATCATTCTCAAATCTCTGGTATTCATGCAGATGTACGAGAATTCTTTCCTTCGTAACAAGCTTCATTTCCTTCCTCTCTCACTCGTGTCAACATGTTTTTCCACATATTCCATGTATCTATCCTCTTCCTCCTCAGCACCAAAAATTCCAAACACCATGCCCCTCCACTTCAACCCCCATCCTGCATAATAATAGATTGTGAGAATGAAAAGGAACACAACAACAAATGCGAGAAAAGAAGGGATTGGATCATGCCAGATTAAGAAATAACCAATTAATGCACATATTGTACCCACAATTAGCCCGAACACTGCCACTGTTTTATCCAGGCGCCTATCAATCATGCTTTACCCCATCTTACTACTTCATAAATTATTCTCAAAATATTCCTGCAGTTCCTCAACAACCAGTCCAAGCAAATCCTCAAGTGATTTGCTCTTCAATGTACTTGTCTGCCCGTTCATATATTCAATTCTTGCCTGGAACTCGCGATCAACCTTTACGATTTCAACGCTACAGATTACTTCTTCGGTCAATTCCATACCTCCAAATAATGGGAGATAAAAAAATACTATTTAAAACCTCCCGTTACAATGCAACTGGGTCGCCAGTCATAAAGATGTGAGATTACCTCTACACATCATCTACACCAATTTTTAAATAAACCCTGTTCTTATAAGGCCACAATGGACGAATATATTGTTGAGGCTAGTGATGTGCACAAGATATATACTACAGGAAGTACAAAGGTGCATGCACTCCGAGGAGTGAGTTTGAGTATCAAAAAAGGTGAAATCCTTTCAGTTATGGGACCTTCTGGCTGTGGCAAAACCACGCTTCTGAACTGCCTCTCAGGACTGGATAATATTAACTCAGGAACCATAAAGATTGAGGGAAAACGCATAGACAACATGAGCGATGTGGAGCTCACAAGATATCGTGCACTCAAGATGGGCTTTGTGTTTCAGGCATATAATCTAATCCCAGTGCTTACCGCTGTGGAAAATGTTGAGCTTCCAATGCTTGTTGGAGGCAAAAAACCAGATGTGGCAAGAAAAATGGCACTCAGAGCACTGAAGGATGTGGGGCTTGAAAAATGGGCAGGGCATTTACCGAATCAGTTAAGTGGAGGGCAACAGCAGAAAGTTGCATTGGCAAGGGCTCTTGCAAATAATCCTGCAATTGTGTGGGCAGACGAGCCCACGGGAAATCTAGATAGCCAGAGCACAAGGGACATTGTTGAACTTCTTATTAAGCTGAACAAGGAAAGAGGACACACATTTGTCATCGTTACCCATGATTCGTTTGTGGGAGAATGTGCTCACAGAGTGGTAATGATGAGAGACGGAAAAATTATCAAGGCATATACTCCTGTGGGTAAAACCAGGAGTGATGGTTGATGGATTGTGCACTCATATTTTTTATTGGAGTAATTCTGGTAATCGTAATTCTATTTGCAGGGGGCTACAGATCCAGGATACTTGCTAAACTGGGACTTAAAAATGCAATGAGAAGGAAGGTGCAGATTGCACTCGTGGTTGCGGGACTTATGATAGGTACCGCAATGATTTCTGGCTCGTTGATGATGGGGGACACACTCAATTACTACTTCAGAAAAAGCGTGTATGATGAACTGTATTTGGTTGATGAACAGATTTCAATTTCCTCGCTTGACCCTGAAGCCACATACTTTCCATACGCATGGTTTACAAGTTTGAAAGAAAATGTAAGCGATGGTGGTGGTGTGGACGGAATTGCACCCCGCCTCCATGTTTATTTACCAGTAAGGAACGCAAGGACACTGTTTGGAGAGGCATCGCTTTCTATAATCGGAATTGTGCCAGAGGATGATAAAGCCTTCGGGATCTTCAGAAGCACTGATGGTAAAGAACTAGATGGCTCAGAACTCAGAGAATGGGAGTGTTATCTTACAGAGAATTCTGCAGAAAAAATGGAGGCGGTAAAGGGAGACACACTTCTGATATTTTATAAAGGCCAATCCTGGAATCTTACGCTGAGGGAAATCATCAGAAACGAGGGAAAGGTGAACTCCAATGCACTCATATTAAAACTTGAAACCCTTCAGAACCTTACAGGAAGAGAGGGTAAAATCAACCAGATTATTGTGTCTAATAAAGGTGGAGTTGAGGATGCTGTGGGTTATTCAGATACTGTTTCCCAGCAACTTCTTGAGAAAATTAATGCGACAATAAAAGCAGAGGATGCAGGAATTTACACTGGAACACCAAGGCCATTGTATCATGTAGAGGAGTGCAACAACACCACATGTGTGGTGACATATATGCCCCTGCACCTCAAATCCGGGTTTGGAGTTCCATCTGCGTATGGCATTTACACAAATTTCATGGATTTTGGTTTGCCTGAATTTCTGAGGAATGTATTTGTAAATCTAACATCGCTTGGAATAAACATGAGTGTACCAGTTAATACAACTGCATTTCATGGCGACGAAATTTTTGGTAACTACACAGACATCTTTGGAAATAATGTTAGTGATGTGGGCGAGGGCGAGATTATTGTGGTGAATAACTTCAACATCAATTTAACAAGGAATGTAAACGCAATTTTACAGTTCCCACTATCAGTTAGCATAGAGTATCTGGCATTTCCGGATTATCATCCTGCGAAAAAAAATTTCACAGTGAAATCCCTTGTTCTACCAGAGGGCAGAGGAAACTTCATGAATGCTACAATAATATTCAACTACACAGATGCTGTGCAGATGTTTGGAATAGAGGAGAATGCGTATAGAATAAAGTCCAGCGAAGGCAGAGATTTGCAGGCAATTCTTGAAAATGCGGTATGCAATGTGCCTGTAGTTGTGCGCTCTGAAAAAAATATGTTTTCTCCAGATTTTATAGACAAAACACTGGAAAAGATCTCCCACTTTGCTCTTGAACACAATATTGAAATCGCAAACAGCACTGGCATATATACAGATGTCATGAGTGCCCAGCCCTATAATCTGAAAACCGCATTCATAAATTACACACTTCCTGATGGAAGCACAATCCCGATGCCCCTTAATATTGCTGGATTTCGTGATGGAAACCCCAAGCTTCTGGATGGTAGATGGGAATTCCACAGATTATCTGAATTTCAAATGAACAGCACTGAATGCATTGGCGTTGGAATGCTCGCCAGTGTGGGGAACACAATAGAAGTTAGATACCTCAATATTTTGGGGGGCTTTGGAGGAGAGAAGTTAAAAATGATTGCAGGACTTCCAGGATCTGGCATAAATACTATTTCAAACACCACGCTCATTCTCAATTATTCCACAGCGCTCAGAATATATTCCCTTCCAAACAATTCCGTAAATTTCATTCAGTTTGATGGAAATTTCCACACTCTTGAAGAACGAAATGATTTTATAGTATATCTAAGGAGCATTCTGGACGAACTTACCACAAGTGAAACGGTTTCCCTTCATGTGGATAAGGTGAAGGCGGATAGCATAAAGAGCATGGAAGAAGCAGGCAAGATGATTTCCTCAATCTTCCTGATGCTTGACGGGTTCACAATTTCTGCGGGAATTGTGCTGATAATTCTCATTTTCTATTTGCTTGCAGAAGAACGAAAGTCTGAGTTGGGGATTGCAAGGGCTGTGGGAATGCAGCGGAGACAGTTAATCCAGATGTTTCTCTATGAAGGGATTGTGTATGCAATACTTTCTGCGCTTGTGGGAAGTATTGCTGGTATCGGGCTGGGTTATGCAATGATTTACCTTTTTACAATCACCATGGGTTCTGCAATTGCCGGCTTTGAAATTGTACCACACTTTGAACTCTCCTCTATCCTGGTCGCATTTTCTCTGGGCTTATCAATTACACTCCTCACTATTTTACTCGCTGCAAATAATATAAGCAGATTGAACATTGTATCTGCGATAAGAAATATACCTCAGCCAAAGGAGGAAAACACAAGAACACTGAAGAGGCTTGGTGTGGTTGGCGTTGTTGCAGGAATTCTCTTTATGGTTTATGCCCTTGACATGCATCGCCAGTCTGCAGGTCTTTTCCTTGTCAGCGGCCCATTTTTCCTTGCATTCGGGTGTGCACTTCTGCTGGTGCATAAATTCGGACATGAACGGCTGTTTTTCTCAATTGCAAGTTTAATCACAATCGTATATCTCCTGATCCCGATTGACATAGAGGTTGAGGGCTTTGGCTTTGATCTGTTCATAGCCACAGGCATCTATATTGTAGTTGCCGGTGTTCTCCTGCTTATGTACAATTCTCGCGTCATCCTTAATGGGCTTATGAGCATTGTAAAGAAGACAAGGAGAAAACAGCTGGGTGCTGTTATGAAAATTGCAATACTCTATCCAATGAACAAGAAGATGCGCACTGCCACAACAATATTTATGTTTGCAATCGTGATTTTTTCGGTCACAATGCTGGCAATGATTGCAGGGATGCAGATGGGCAGAGTGAACAAAATGCTTGAGAATAACTCTGGTGGTTTTGATATTTTTGCATTCACAAATGAAGACAACCCGATAAACAATATAACTAAAATGATTTATGAAAATCGCAATCTCTCAAATTTCCATTTTGACTACATTTCCAGTATTTCCTCAACATACGGCTTCGTCTATTCTGATAACATGAGCGAGCAGAATGCAACTCCGTATCAAATCTGGGGCTTGGATGACACTTTTATCCAGAAAAACGAATATACATTTTATGCAATGGCAGAGGGTTACCAGACACCTGCCCAAATATGGGAAGCAATCAGAACAAATTCTTCGCTTGCGGTTGTGGACAAAAGCCTAGCTTATAATGAACAAAATCAGCAACAGAGGATGTTTGGAGTAAGACCAGTTCTAGCAGTAAATGTGAGTGAACATCTGCACATTCGCAACATACATGGGCAGGAGGCAAAAGTGCAGGTAATTGGTATTCTGAACACTGATTTAATTTCTGGAATCTTCACAAATGAACATTTTCTAGCCAGTGCTTTTAACATAACAAACAAGACAGTGTTTGCAATTGCACTCAAGGAGCGTGATCAGGCAGGTGAGGTTGCTAAACATCTGGAAAAGGAGTTTTTGTCCTACGGACTCAGAACAATTGTATTGAAGGATTTGCTTGAGAGCATCGTTAGCATTGCCTCCAACATAATGAATCTGATGCAAGTGTTTTTAGGGCTTGGATTGATTGTGGGTATTGCAGGGCTTGCAATTGTCGCTCTGCGCGCGGTAACTGAGCGGCGCCGGGAAATTGGTATGCTCCGTGCCCTGGGCTTCCAGAAAAAAATGGTGCTTTCAAGTTTCATTATAGAAACCTCCTATATTTCGTTATTTGGAATTCTGCTTGGGGTTTTGTTGGGTATTGGTGTGAGCTACAGTGTTTTTCTTAGTGCATTCGCAAAGGAAGGGGTTGCATTTACAATTCCAGCTCTCAATATTGTTCTGATTGTTAGTATTGCTTACATGCTCACGCTTCTGCTCACATCCTATGCAGCAATAAAGGCGT
>JBMFNP010000020.1:0-30187 GCA_049970095.1 Thermoplasmata archaeon
ATCACTTTCCAGCTTGGTGATGGAAAAATATCTGCCTGGGGCTATGTAGTGGAGATCACGATTCAGCTCTATGTGCGCCCTATTCCAGGAGAGGAGGTGTTGTGTGATATTACAAAGTACCCATGGGGCGACACGAAGACCCTTCATCTTACCTATAATTGTTGGAGCGGACGGTGGGGTGGTGATGATTGGCTTGGAGATAGCAGTGGTTACAGACAGGTAGATGTGGAAGAGGATGGAAACCCGGGTGATGAGGATGACCATCATATGTGGTTTGACATCTGGCAAACAGACCTTGATGGAGATGGGATACCGTATGGTTATGAAGTTGACAATAATCTCAATCCAGTAGTAAACGATGGAAATAAAGATATGGACAATGATGGAATGACAAACAGATATGAATACTATTATGGGCTAAACTTGGGTGACCCATCTGATGCGAACATTGATAGCGATGGGGATTCTTTTTCAAATCTCTGGGAGGCTAGGCTGAATAGAGACCCGCTAGATGGAAAAACGGTGTTCAAGATTTCTCTCAAGGTCTCATTGGAATGGAATGCGAATCAGGGTGAGATAAGTATGATTGTAGATGCTTTCAAAGGAGCAACACTTTATTTGTTCACAGCAACGGACGGGTATGTGTACATCTCAGATGTGGTCATATATAATAATAAGGCTCATTGGGGGGGCGTAGAAAAATAAAATATCACCATATTTTTCTAGAAATTATGAACGATCAGAAGTCAAGAAATTAGAGAAAACAGGACAGAAGAATGAGAGAACTCGGTGAAAAGTGTGAAGTCATAGAATAAATCTACACATCCCTGTACACCAAAAAGGTTATTTACACATCCCCCTTATTCATTGGTGTGATACCATGAGATTTGAGTTAACGAAAGAGCAGGAAGAATTCAGAAGCAGAATAAGGGAATTTGCGCAGACAGTGATTGCAATGTATGCAGAGGAAAACGACCGCACAGGCAAGCTATCGCCTGAATTGATAAAAAAGATGGGGGAGGCAGGTTATCTTGGGCTTACAGTTCCAAAAGAATATGGAGGCCACCTTGTGGATACTATCTCTTATGCGATTGCAATTGAAGAGATGGCGAAGGTGTGTGCATCTACTGCAATTTCAGTGGCAGTGCACTCATCACTGGGCTGCGGAACGATTCTACTTTACGGCTCTGAAGAGTTGAAGAGGAAGTACCTCCCTGATCTTGCAAACGGAAAGAAGATAGGTGCCTTCTGTCTTACAGAGCCAAACGCAGGTAGCGATGCAGGTGCCCTTCAGACCACTGCAAAAGAGGATGGAGAAGAATATGTGCTGAATGGCGAAAAGACATTTATTTTGAATGGACCAATTGCCAGTGTTTATACAGTGTTTGCACTTACGAAGCCAGAACTGAAAACAAAAGGAATAAGTGCAATAGTAATTGAGAGAAACACACCTGGATTTACAATCTCGCATGTATTTGACAAATTAGGTGTGAGAGCAGCAGAAACTGCAAAGCTCAAATTTGAGAATGCCAGGGTACCTAAAGCTAACTTGCTTGGCAAGGAAGGGGAAGGTTTCAAAATTGCGCTTTCATGTCTGGATGGTGGGAGGATCGGAGTTGCAGCCCAGGCACTTGGAATTGCAGAAATCTGCCTTGAGTCCGCTATATCTTATGCAAAGCAGAGGGTTCAGTTTGGACAGCCGATAAGCAAGAACCAGGGGCTTCAGTGGATGATTGCTGAGATGGCAACAAGGATAGAGGCTGCAAGATTGTTAGTTTACAATGCTGCTTATCACAGAGATATGGGTCGGAGGGTGACAAAGGAAGCCTCAATGGCAAAATTGTTTGCATCCCAGTGTGCAGTTGACGCCTCATCCCTGTGTATGCAAATCCATGGGGGCTACAGCTACATGAAGGAATATCCAATAGAAAGATATTACAGAGATGCAAAGATTACCCAGATATACGAGGGCACCAGTGAGGTACAGAGAATAGTTATTTCAAACCAGTTAGGTCTATGAAAAGATTTCTTCTCCTGGCATTTTTGTTTTTTGGACTTGCAATCTTTTTTTATGTTTATGGGGCACTGGTTGGTGAAGTGCAAACTGGCTTGTTTCTGATTTTTCCATACATTGTGGGTAATGGAATTTACCCGCTGCTCGGCACAATTTTTCTCATGCTCGCAATTTTTGCGTTCTTCCTTGCCCTCATAAAAAGGACTATTAACTCCAGATTTGAATCTGAGATTGAAACCCAAATCAGCAAGCCAGTAAAAACAACAGTTGATGGAATTGTGCTTATCGGACCTTTTCCAGTAATTTTCAGCACTGAAAAATCCAGAATTCCATATCTTCTGGGAATTGCGATAGTCCTTATAATTTTCTTTATACTGGTTCTGGCAGTATCATACTATGGACTCTTAAGGTAAGTATGAGAATGAGGATTGCGCCATCCTGCGGTTATTTAATTACAATTTCAAACCTGTTATCTCTACCTATGATCAACGGGAAATATTTGCGTTCGTGTTTTGTCTCACGCATTTTAATTACACTTACATACAGGTTCACATTCATTTCACTTCTTCGCAAATCCAGATGAATTATACCATCTGCAAGAAACTCCTCAATTCCGTAAAGCCCGAATCTCATTTTTTCTGGTTCCATCTCAGAAATCAGAAATGCAGTAATGCCAAGGTCCCGCATCAATTCAAAGAAGTGGAAAAGATCGTCCCTTGGGTTCTTCATGTTTGCAATTGCATAAAGTGCATTCAAAGAATCCAGAGCCACAACATTGAATCCCATCAGGTCATGGAAATTCTTTATCTGTGCCTCGAGGGATTTTATCCAGTCCATTTCTCCGAGCCCTGCATCTGCAATTTCCTTTCTCAGATAACCCAGATCAATAATTGTAAGGTTTTCCTCAACATCCTTTATATTCCTTCCAATCTTATGCATTCTTCGCTCAATCAAGGGGCGTTTTTCTTCTAGCGTAATATAGAGACATTTGCCTTTGTTCTCTCTTGCCATATTCCATAATATGTTGAATACAAAAGAGGATTTCATGCTTCCAGCACAACCACACACCAACACTACATGTCCTTTTGGAATTCCACCTTCCAGTCGCTCATCTAGTCCTACTACATATGTTCTGATTCTTTCCATGCCATCCATATGTATCACCATTACAGTTTATTCTCTTTGCAACTCTCAATAATCTTTAGCATTCCCTTGTACATTTGCTCGGCAAGTAACTGTCCAGCCATATTCTCACACACATGTTTAATTGCCCCTGCCAGTTTTCTGTAGTCCTCAATGCTCATCTGGTTTGTGGGTACTGTGATTCCGAGTTTTTTCTTCTGGAGTTCTATTGTGGGTCCTACCATAGTGCCAAACATCTTTACAAGGTAGCCTTCAAGTTCTTGTTGTATTACCCCATTGCTCATATGCGACATAATGCAAACATTAGATATAAATCTTATGTTTGGGCGATTACTTCAGCTTTTCTCCGCAATTTTTACATTTCCTCTCCTTTAAATCATTCTCTGCATTGCATCTGGGGCAAACAACAACTGCTTTTGACTTGCCTTTTATTTTCTCTCTCTTCTTTTTACTAATCTCTATGAAATAATCCACCAGGAAAGGAATTACAATGATAAGGGCAATTGAGATTTCAAGAAAGAGCCAGGAATTTCCAGGGACTGCCTGGGCATTACCAGTAAAAATAAGTTTAAGTGCCCCGAACCAGGGCAATTCGCCCCTCGCAACCCCTACAATCCACTCAAATTTCACTGGCTGGACAAGTTCATCCCTGTAGAGCAGATTTGTCTGGTCAATACTCCCACGATTGTTGTCGCCCAGTGTTATATATCCATCATGTCTGGATGGAGGATTTGACAGAATGCCACCAAGATTTACTGTCAGATTGATATGCGCATGCCCGTAGTTTGCAATCCAGAGTTTTCCATTGAGGGCATACCATCTCGGTGTGCTGCCAACCACCCCCCAGTCCTTTCCAGGAACAAGTGCAGGGTCATTCAACTCTGGAATATCAAATGAATTTGAACTGGAATTGTATTTCAAAAACAGCACAATTCTGTGGATGACTGGCGTAGATTCCTCATGTCCATTTTTCCGGTAAACCACCACATCTCCAAACGCACCGTATGTAGTATAACCCATGATTTTTCCTTTAATGTAGGTAGTAAGTTCTCCTTGAGAATTCACCTTTTTCACAAGCACCATGTCTCCTGTGTCTATAACCCCTATCTGACTATCAGTGCCGTGCTGCATGCTTCCGCTTTCCACAACCACCAAAAATGGCCAGAGCCCTGAATATCCATAGAGCGCACCTATAATTACACCTACAACTGCGAAAGAAACCAGAATATCCTTCACCCATCCCTTCAAGTACTTTCTGATCTTGTCCTTTTTCTCGGTTTTCTCTCTCTCATCAGTAGGGGGATTTTCAGATTTCATTGGTGCATGGAAAATTAAGGGGATATATTAAGGCAATGGAAAAACATTTATTGAAGAGGGGTATATGCTCCCTAAAAGGTGGTCACTATGACAAAAGAAGAAGATTTCGAGCGCCTCTGGAATAGTTCCAACTATACAAAGGCAAACAAGTTCAGGAACTGGGTTATGCAAAAAACGAGAGTGAGGGGACTAGAGCCAACAATGGAAAATTGCAAGAAGTACTATTGTGGAATGCTATGAATGGATGTGATTTCAATGTCCGGTATTGCAAACGATGACGAAATTATGTCAAAATATTATGGGAACGCGTCCGTGATTGCAATGATTATGTTGAAGGTAGATGCAAAAGAACTGGAAAACGCAGCTACCGAACTTGTCAAATTCAAGAATGTTGATGATGTTTTTCTTGTAACAGGGGATACAGACATTATTATGAAAGCAAGGTTTGAGAACTATGGGGAATTAAAGGATTTTGTGGTAACTTCCCTTCCAGCAATTAAAGGGTTGAAGGAAAGCAAAACCCTCCTCGTGGTAACCTCTTATAAAGAAGCTGGCAAACCTAAAACCATTTGACGGAGGTGGGAAATTGGATAAACAACAGAAACTCAAAGAAATAATTGAGTATATTTCACAGCTGGCAGAAGATAACACCATACCAAGAAACATAAGGCGCGGGGCATCAACGGTAAAGGAGAGATTGATGAAAGAGAATGAATCCTTAGATGTGCGACTTGCGAGCGCAATCTTCCAGCTTGACGAACTTGCGAACGAGCCAAATATTCCAATGCATGGAAGAACAATGATATGGAACATCATTAGCCATTTAGAGGCATTGCAGAAAGGAGAATGAATAATGAAAATAAATCTGGAATTGCATCCTGAAACACTGCCAACAATTAAAAACTTTGTCAAAGATTATCTTGAGCATTCTGGTGCAGAGGGCTACATTCTCGGTTTGAGCGGCGGGATTGATTCTGCAGTGGTGTGCAAACTTCTTGTAGAGGCAGTTGGCAGAGAAAGGGTGGCTGCGCTTCTCCTTCCATCAAACACCACACCCTCTGAAGATATGGCAGATGCTGTAGAATTTGCAGAGGGGCTGGGAATTGAGAAAGCTGAGATTAACATAGACCCTTTGATTTCTGGATTTAAGAATGTGCTTGGTTTTGAAATGAGCGCACTGCATACAGGAAACCTTATGGCAAGAGTCAGAATGTGCCTTCTATTCGCATTTGCAAACCAGAATAATCTGCTTGTGGCTGGAACATCAAATAAGAGCGAACTTCTTACAGGTTATTTTACAAAGTATGGTGATGGTGCTGCAGATGTGCTTCCCATCGGAGACTTATACAAAACCCAGGTAAAAATTCTTGCCCGTGAATTGAAAATCCCTGAAAAAATCCAGAATAAGGTCCCCAGTGCCGGCTTCTGGAAAGGGCAGCGCGATGAGGAGGAACTTGGAATATCATATGAGGAATTGGATAAAATTCTTTATGGCATGGAACACTTCTTAAAAACAGAAGAAATTCATGCAAGCACAGGAATCCAGATTGAAAAAATTGAACGCGTAATAAATATCGTTGAGAAAACATGGCATAAAAGAAGATTGGGCATAGTCCCAAAAATTGGAATCCAGACGGTAGGCATTGATTGGAGGGAATAATATGTATGCATTAGGAATATGTGGGAGCCCGAGAAACAACGGAAACACCGCATTCCTCTTGAAATACACAGTGGATGCTGTGGAATGCAATGAGAGGAAAATAATTACGCTGGGAGATAAGGATATTCAGCCATGCGACGGATGCAACAGATGTTTCGTGGAAGAAAAATGCATCAAGGAAGATGCAATGCAGGAAATCTACAATGAGTTGCGGAAGGCAGACATAATAATTTTAGGCACACCCACATACTTTGGTGGTGCGACTGCAAAAATGAAAGCATTGATGGACCGCACCTATTGCCTCTACAACAACTTTGAGCTCAAAAACAAGGTGGGCGCTGCAGTAGTAATTATGGAAGAGGAGGGCGGAGACCTTGTTGTATCCAGTTTATCCACATTTTTCACACAGCACCAGATGCTTTTTGCTGGAGGAGTTGTAGGTGTGGGTTCAAGGGAGTATGAGGTGAAGCGGGATCTGCGGGCGGTGCGTGGAGCTATTGCACTGGGTAAGAGGGCGGGGGAACTCGCAAGGATGAGAAAGGTAGAGAAATGAAGTTCTGGGTAAATATCCTGCACATCTACCAACCACCTATACAGTCAAAATATTGGGTAAGGAGAATTGCAAAGGAATGCTATCTCCCACTGCTCAGAGTACTCTCTGAAAATCCTGAGGTGCACCTGACACTGAATATAAGTGGAGTGCTTGTGGAACATCTCCATAACCTTGAAATAAACCAGTTTTTTGAACTGATTGACAGAATCAAGGCAGGAGGAAGCATAGAATTTACTGGAAGTGCAGCATATCACCCAATTCTTCCCATGCTTCCAGTAGAGGAGTGTATCAGACAGATTTACCTAAATGAAAAAATTCTGAAAGAGTATATGGGAATTAACAGGTTAGAAGGCTTTTTCATCCCAGAAATGTGCTATTCCAGGGAGGTGGGAGAGATAATAAACCAGATGGGATACAGATGGCTTGTTCTTGATGAAATTGCATGTCCAGGGCATGAGTATGGCGTCCTAGAAGGTACTGGTTTAAAGCTAGTTTTCAGAAACAGAGAGTTAAGCAATGCCCTGAATACCCGTGCATTCCATCTTAAAGACCTAACAGAAACATATGCAGGGAAAGAGAGAAGTTTCTGGATTACTGCTACAGACGGTGAGATTTATGGGCATCACAAAAAACTATTCTGGCAGATTTTCAAAGAAGTTGTTAGCAGTGATATAAAAACACTTTCTGTAAGTGAGTTTTTAGCAGGGCAGAAAACTTTACAGCAATTGAATCCTATCCCATGTTCATGGGCATCTACCAAGGAAGAACTCTGGCAGGGAATACCCTACCCGAGATGGTATAATCGCAATAACGAACTCCATATGCTCCAGTGGGCTATCACGATTATGGGGTTAAAAAGTGGCATGAGTGCTGGGAATTTTGAATTAAGAGAACTGCTGGATAAATCTATATTCAGTTGTCAGTACTACTGGGCGAACCCAGGGCTGTTATGGTTTCCAGGAATGATTTTAAATGCCCAGAAACTTTGGAGGAAAATTTTTGAGATTTGCGGGAAATTGGACTCCTACCTCCCAATTTACAGGGTGCTTTGCAGAAAAGTGCAGGAATATGAAAATAGATACAAGATGGTGCAGGAAGTAGCATAAAGAAATAACCTGCTGTGTTGGATAGGTTTTATATACTTTGGTGGGTGAGTGTGAAAGGGGGGTAATAAATATGGATAAAAAACAAAAACCACCAATGAGAGAGAGAAGGATGAAGGAAAAACAGAGCAAAAAGTGGGTTGGAATGCTTGTGCTTGGCTCGCTTGTGCTGAGTGCCTTTGCAATCCTGAGCTGGCAAAATGTGAGTGCAGGGGAGATAAAACTGGAAACATCAAGTCGTTTTCTAGTTCCTTCTCCACCACGGAACTTGCGGGCAACACCAGGGGATGATTGTGTAACATTGACATGGGAAACACCTACAGATGATGGCGGCTTTCCAATTACTAACTACAGAATTTATTGGTGTACAGCAACCAGTAGCATATACACCATAACTGTAAGCAATATACTGGAATATACTATTACCCATTTGACAAATGGACAGACATATTATTTTGTAGTTTCAGCAATCAATGATATGGGTGAAAGTGCAACGAGCAATGTGGCGAGTGCAACACCTTGCACAGTACCTTCTGCACCATTGAACTTACAAGCAACTGCAGGTAATGGAAAGGTAACATTGAATTGGCAACCGCCTAGAAGTAATGGTGGCTCTCCAATTACTGGTTACAAAGTCTATTGGGGTATAGGGACAGGCACTTATATTTACAGCGTAACTGTAGGTAATGTAACAAGGCATAATGTTACCGGATTGACAAATGGGCAGAAGTATTTTTTTGCTGTTTCAGCAATCAATGGTGCTGGTGAGGGTGCAAAGAGCAATGAGGTGAGTGCAACACCACAGCAACCCACCCAGCCAGGTGCACCCGCAGAGTGGCTTTTCCTAATAATCGGGCTGATAGGCTTGCTACTGATTGGGATAATAATATACTTTGTGGTCGGGAAGAAAAAGCAATCAATGATGCGATTTCCAAAACTGAAAGTTCCAAATATAGTAGTTCCGATTACACAGCGGACGGCGGTAGCATCAAGCAAAAGACCGTGTCCGCACTGTAAAACACAAAATCCGATAACTGCAAAATTTTGTCAGAACTGCGGCGCTAGGCTTGTAGCACCAAGCAAAATGCTATGCCTGCGCTGTAAGACACAAAATCCGCCAACCGCAACATTCTGTCAGAAATGCGGTGCAAAGCTAAGATAAACTAAAAATCTTTTCCTTTTTTCTTCATGTCTTGTTCCACAACTCAAATATCTCTGAGCGTTATTCTCGGTTCTGGAGGGAGGAACATAAGTTTTGTTTGAAAATTCAAATTTTTTGGACTTAGGTATTACCATTACTATCTGGCAGGCTCTCGGTTTCCTGGCTGAGATTATCAGATAAATCTCATCAACCAAAGTTAAGGTTCCCATCTCCACCGATAGACATAAATATAGAAATTCCATAAGAGAATATTATGAATTTAAGAAAGTGTTCTTTCTGCGATGCTGAACTCCCAGAAGATGCAACCGTCTGTCCCAAATGCGGAAAAATTGTGACGCTCATAAGTGTGGAGGAAAGAGACAAAAAATTGAAGGAACTTGCAGAACTGCTTGAGATTGAGGAACAATCAAAGGAAATGCCAGATGTTGAACATAAGGTCACTGAAGGCCCTTCAATTTCAAAGGAAAATGGAAAAATCGGGCTTACGAACGGAAAAGTGAATGGATTAAGTGCAAGAACTGGCTTTACTAACGGAAAAGGGAGGGGAGTTGCAAGCAGAGAATATCGGGAAAAGAAAAGAGCAGTGATTGTATTCGGAATTATCCTCCTTGTTATTGCCAGTTGCATTATTGCTTATCTTTTAATTCCAAAAGAGATGGGAAAAATTCACATAGATGGAAATTTCGGCGACTGGAATGATGTTTCAAAAACCCATGTTTCTTCGGAGGCAAGCAGCGAGAACATTGCTCCTATAGATCTTGCGTCCTATGAGGAGCAGAAAGCACTTTCATTCTATGTAAAGGTAAAAGGGACAATTTTTGCAGGTGCACCTGCAAGCATGAATGAAAGGATCATGGACGGTGCATACATTCTGATTGATGCAGATGCAAACCCGAACACTGGTTATCAAGCACTGGGTTATGGGTTTGATTATAGAATTGGGGTGTTTGGTGAAGGAGGGAGTGTAAGAAGTAGCAATTTATATGAGTTCAGCACTACAGAAGAAAACAAACTCAACTGGTCTGCCTGGAAAGTAGTTTCACCTGTTAAAGCGGCAAATGGGAATTCTGAACTGGAAATTTCAGTTGAAAAACGGCATCTCCATCTGGAAAACAATTATGTTGCTATACTTGTGATGAAATCCTGGAACAATTGCAGCTCTGAACCATTTGCGTTCTCGCAAGATGGTAGATATGCCGAGGCAAAAGTAATCCCTAAAAGTACTCTCATCCTTCAAGATAACGCAGAAATTATGGATATAGAGTTTGTGGCAAAGGGTGGAGATGTGCACATTCAAAACATCACTTTTGGGGTGCTGGGAAATGCAAGGGACTATAAAATTTCACTCACAGATGGCCATAATGTGCTTGGAGAAGCACAGGTGGGAAGCACAATGGTTACAGTTAATACTGGTAATTACATGGTTCACAATTCGGAGATTGTTACACTTTCACTAATCGCAAATCTTACAGGAGCCGTTCCTGGTAGCACCGTGGGATTTAAACTCCGCTCACCTGCAGATATTTCTGCAGACGCTTGTGTGCTTCTCAGATATACCAATATGCCAGAAAGGAATTTTATTGGATATTACATGGAAGTTCCCAAAGATGCGCTGATTGATGGTGCCTTTGGTGACTGGAAGGAAAAAACTCCAAATCCAGTAAGAACTGCAAACCCGAACACAGATATATGTGAGTATGGAATGCAAGTATCTAACCACCTAAGAATATATGTTGGTGTGTCTGGAAGAATATTTAACGGCGAGGTAATCCCAGAGGCAACGCCTGTATTTGGTGCAGGTGGACAGCCGCAACCACCCCCACAGAATTTCTCTTCTGGTGAAGATGTGCTGAAAGTATATTTTTACACCACGCTCTCCTACACGAACCCTGACTATCTCGTAGAGATTTCTGGAATGGACAACGAAATAAGAAATGCAGTATTCTATGTCTATTCCAATGGCACCTGGAACCGTTTGAGAAGTATGAGCGTGGAGGCAGCAATTTCTTACTGGCAACTAGAATTTGAAGTTCCAAACATGGTGAAAAATACCTTCTTTTATGTGGAGATTGAATTTCAGAACTGGAATCATACAGGGATCAGCAGGGTTGTGCTCACACCAGGTGTTTCTGAGAATTCTTCAATCATGCTCTGGCTACCTCTGATGCTGGCAATTGCTTTTGTTGCTGTGAAAGAACTCAAGAGAAGACGGTATGATTGAATGTCATTCCCTCACAAAAAAATACGACAATTTCCTTGCACTTGATGGAATCAATCTTACTGTAGAGAAAGGAGTTTTCGGGCTATTGGGGACAAACGGTGCAGGAAAAACCACAACAATAAAAATTCTTGTTACCCTGCTTAAACCCACATCTGGTACTGCATTAATTGGTGGAATTGATGTGGTACAGCATCCTATGGAGGTGAAGAAAAAAATTGGCTATCTGCCTGAAATGCCAGCTCTTTTTGAGCATCTGACTGGAAGAGAGTTTTTAGAATTGATAGGCGCACTGAGAGAAATGCCTGAAAAAAGAATTTCACAGAAAGTTGAGGAATTAAGCAGGATGCTTGGAATAACAGAGTATCTGGATACGCTTTGCTCCACACTCTCAAAAGGAACAAGGCAGAAATTTGCATTTGCAGCTGCGGTTTTTCATGATCCAGAATATTTGATTCTTGATGAACCCCTGCTCGGGCTGGACCCGAAATATTTGCATGTGGCAAAGAATTACATAAGAGAGTATGGAAAAGAACATGTGGTGTTCATGAGCACGCATATCACTTCGCTTGCTGAGGAAATATGTGATACAATAGGAATTATCCATCGTGGAAAATTGCTGGTATGCGGTACCCTGCGAGAAATCATGGGTGAGCATAGCTCTCTAGAAGAGGCGATGATAAAGGTAATTGATGCTGCAGGGTGAAGTTGTGGAAGCATACACCATTTTTAATACCGAATGTGCAGAAGTCCTGAGAGAATTTTATTTAAGAGTGAAGGCGCATCCATTTATGGTAGGGTGGTTTTTCGTGCTCCTGCTCACCGGAGAATGGATGATCATCCAGATTATTATGCTTTCTGAATTTCTAAGTCTTAGGGTATTTTTAGAATACAAAGATATTCTGATTTTTGCATTGTTTGTGCTCACAGGCATCAGTTATACAATTACTGTGAACGGATATGTGAAGGAGAGAAAACTCGTATGGTATTTTGCACAGCCAGTTAGATACTTTGAAATCTTTTTTGGAAAATTTCTCAAGGTATTCTGGTTGATACTTGGTCTGATTGCAATTGCACTTTCCACGATGACCTCACTTATTCTTTTTTTACATGCGCCCCTCACAATTCCTTTTGAGTTTGGATGGAAATTGATTATTATAGGAATGCTCGGGAGTTCAGGTGGCTGGGCAGTAGGTTTCTTCACATTTCTCAAGCCATTGCGGAAGAAACTCCTTTACCTTTACCTGTTTTCAATGTTTTATGTCCTAATCTGGTATGCACTGGAACTTCAATTTCTCCTGGTTTGTGCAGGTGCTTATGCAATTTTACTGTTTTTCCTTGCTTACCGTGTGTCGATGGAGGCATGGAACAACGGGATTGTGCTTGAACGCCATCCTAAAAAGGGTTTGATAAAAATTCCAGTTTTTCTGAGGGAGTGGAAAATGAAAAAACTGGCAATGGCTGAGTGGCTGTATATTGTGAGATACAAGGAGCACACAAGTATATTTCTGGTAGTGGTATTTGCTATCATCGGACAGGTTCTTGCCCTCCATCTAGTTCCACAGAGTGCACTTACTGGTCCAATGGGTAAGTACACATATGCAGCTGTGGGAGGCACAGCTATGTATGTTGCGTGTGCGTTGCTATGTGTAATCAGTGCACTGAGTGTTGTGGGAAAGGATGGAGATGCATTCTGGGTGCTTAAAACTATGCCTCTAAGCGGGGAAAAAATTATGGTTGCAAAGACATACTGGATCCTGCTCACAAGTTGCATTGCAATTCCTGTCGTGCTTCTCACACTTCCACTCTATCTTTTCAGAAAAATTCCCCTTATACTATTCGTGATTTTTGGAGGAATCACTGCAGCATTTGTTTCCACTGCAGTAGGCACATGGGGTGCAGCCCGCTATCCGTATTTTTCAGCGTGGCATCGGGATTCAACGGACATAATTACCACATATAATGTGCTTATTCTTGCACTGGCATTGAACGCAGTTTTTCTCGGAATTCCTCTGCAAATCTATTTCCATGATAAGGTTCTGGGAATCCTCGCTGCAATCTTTTCTGCAGATATGGGTGCATTGCTTTATGTACTGGCTTGCAAATATGGAGGAACTGAATTTGAGAAAATCCAGAGATAGATAAGGGAGTGCGGGTGCCGGGATTTGAACCCGGGTTACAAGCTTGGCAAGCTTGAGTGATAGCCAGACTACACTACACCCGCAGTTCAGTGAGGAAATATCCAATAAGAATATATAACTTTCTTTGTAATAGTAATCCTCTTTGCAACCCCTCAATACACAATAAAACCTCTCGCTTCATCACCAACAACTGTGGTTTTTCTGCAGCCATGCCTTATACCAGTCCAGGCACACATTACTGCATCCAGAATATCTGCAGCATTTTCTCCGCTTATATCAAAATCCTCAATGCCTCTAATCCCCGCATCAAGAAGGGCACGGTAAAGTACATCCAGTGCAGCAATTCTCCTTTTCAGGCATACATTCTTGTATCTGGGCACTTCACCAAGCAGGTTTTTCCATGAGGCATATGGATAGACCTCTATTACCTGTTTCCTGGCTTCTGAAATTGAAAATAGATAACCCAGTTTCTCAAAACTTTTTCTGAGTTCCAATCCCCGTAGTCCCCTGAACCTTTCAATAAAAAACTTCTGTTGCACAGGCAATATTCTTATCCCGCGCTGCCGCATCTCCGTTTCTGTGCTGCGAAAGGCAACAGGATTTTCTGGGAAGAGTAGAGGTGCATCTATGCACACTATCTTGCTTTCAGCCGCAAAACTTTCAGCAAAACTCAGGATTTCTTCATCACCCACCACTATGCTCCATCCTCGTACTATGAGGGTATCATCAAGAGATACCAGTGCAGAAATTCTTTTTCTACACCATGCAAGGTCAATTCCTATGGAAACCCTATGCACAGAACAGCATATGGAAGGGAAAGATATAAATTATGTATGCAGGAGCATAAATGTAGGCTGTAAGTTTTGGTTGAAAACCAAAGTTAAGGTTCCTCTGTGAAAGGTAAACTTTTTTAATAACTTCCTATATTATGAACAAACACTGATAAAAGAAGTGTGCCGTCGTAGCTCAGCGGTGGAGCGTCCGGCTGTTAAACCACGGCTACAGAAACCGGCAGGTCGGCGGTTCGAATCCGCCCGACGGCGCTTTCCATCACAGTGGTGATGGATTCCATTCTGGGTCCGTAGCTTAGCCCGGTGGAGCGATTGGCTCATAACCAATTGGTCGTCGGTTCAAATCCGGCCGGACCCATCAAAAACTATATTCCTCTAGCCCCAGTCTTTTTATGGTTTCGGGTTTTAACCTACCGGTGACATCTATTCCCCTGATCCTGTAATATTCTGGTAGCATTTTTCTGTAATAATCATCCTCTGTTATTACACCTTTGTCTGGGACCTCTGGAAGTGGCTCATGGAACCTCAAAGGCAACCTGTCGTCAATACAGCCCTCTCTCTCATTAAACATTCTCTGCAATACAAAACCCCTTTCCCCTACAGCCAGCAACTCTTCCATTGTATATTCAAAACCAGTGGCAAGGTTAACCACATCTAGAATCTCTGGTAGCTTCATTGCACCATATTGGTGGGTAAACTGACAGAGAATCAAACTGTTCCCTAACACGCAGAAGTCCTGCGTTTTTGCAATCATCAAAGGTTTACCATCAATTGCATATCTGTCCATCTTTTCAGGTACACCAAGCAGGGGTTCTGTATTTTTCACAAAGAAAGTATCATGATAACTGGAAACATGACAACCCCCACGATTTGCAGTACCATAATTCAAACCCAGCCCTTTTTTTCCCCTTGGCTCATGCATTGCCACTTCAAGCCCTTTGGCATGCACTGCAAATTTTTCAGCACCTTTCCCGATTTTACCACTTGCAAATTTTACGCCCATGCCCAGTATCTCGCCGAATTTTCTTTTTGTAGCAATATCCATGAGGAGTTGAATTATTGCCTTATCATCGCCCCATGCAAGTTTATAACCTACATCTTTCTCATTTATAAGCCCTTTTTCAAATGCTTCAATTGCAAACGCTATGCAAACACCCGCAGAAATTGTGTCCAGACCATACATATTACATATCTGATTTGCCATTGAAATCGCCGGGAGTGAGGGATTCATTAAAAGGGAACCAAAAGAGGCTACGGTTTCATACTCTGGTCCTCCATACTCCTCATCCACTTCCCAGCCATGCTCTGCCTTTGTGCATTTCACCACCCTTTTGCATCCAATTGTGCAATCGCTGCAAGTGTCCCTTCTTACGAGAATTGTATCTACTAGTTTCTCGCCAGAAATTTCTCCCGCATTTTCATAAGACCCTTGCTGAAAGTTTTTGGTGGGTAGAATTGCGAGTTGGGAAAGAGGTTTTACGATACCAGCAGTCCCGTATTTCCTGAAGTTCTCATTTTCCTTTCCGATTCTCGTGGCAATTTCTCTCACCTTTTCCCTGAGTTTTCCTTCATCAGCCCACTCAATTTTTCCATCTCCTTTTGCTGCAATTGCCTTGAGTTTTTTTGCGCCCATTAACGCACCGAAACCCGAGCGTCCGAGTGCACGGTTTCTATTCACAATTATATTGGCAATAGGAACAACTTTTTCACCTGCGGGGCCTATTGAAAGCACCTCTGCTTTCCTATCAGTTTCGCTTCGCACATCCTTTTCAACCTCACCAGTAAATTTGCCCCAGAATTTAGTTGCATCTCTAATTTCACACATGCCATTGTGAATCCAGAGATATCTCGGTGCAGGAGCCACACCTTTTACAATAATTGCATCAAATCCACTTTTCTTCAACTCAGGAGAGAAAAAACCGCCTGCATGGGCTTCCCCCCAGATGCCTGTAAGCGGGGACTTGCCGCACACAATAAACCTGCTGTGCCCTGGTAGACGGGAACAGGTCAGGGGTCCTGTGCCAAAAAATAGAATTGCATTTTCATCCAGTGGATGCATTCCCCTTTGTGTCTCTTTCATAACATAGTGGGCACCGAGGGCTGTACCCCCCATGAACTTCCGTGCCAGTTTCTCATCAAGTTTCTCTTCAGAAACCTTCTCCTCTGTCAAATTCACTACCAGAACTTTACCTGTATACCCAAACATGGGTTTTGGAATATACATATTTTATTTCAACTTTTTGGAAACAGGTTTTGTGATTTCTATTACCTTTCCACAAGTGCACACTAGTGCGCCATTACCGTATTTCATCTTTCTTCTGCACCCAGGGCATTCTGTGTGGGAGGCAAAATACTGGAGCCAAGCATCACTCACTTCGTTCATTTCTTCAGATTTCAGGTTTTCCAGAGCACGATGCTGGGCTGGAGTTTTTGCAATTACAGCAAGTTTTTCCAGATCTATCATTGCTCTTTCTCTTTTCACATCTGCACCCTTACCTGTAAAAATCGCAATTACCATGCCTGCAATAAATCCGCCTACATGTGCCAGATGGGCAACACCGCTTTCCATACCCATAAGTGAAAAAAAGCTTAGCATAGTTTCTACGCAAAAGAAAAACAGAATAGCAATCCAAGCCTTAACACGCATCAAAAATATGGGTCCAAGAAACATGGGAATTTCCACACGCGGGTAAAGAATCAGCATTGCACCAAGCACTCCACTCACTGCACCTGATGCACCCAATGCATAACTCAATCTTCCAAAGTAAAACATTGTGTCAAAAAGCACTGCAAACACCATTGAAACAAAGTAAACAATCATAAATTTTTTAATTCCAATGCGTTCTTCAAGTGGAATTCCTACAAAGAACAGCACAAGCATATTTCCAAGTATGTGGTAAATGCTGCCGTGCAGAAACGCATGTGTGAATACCTGATAGCTCCAGGTTATCCCAATTCTGTATTGCGGAAATGCAAATGTGAACATGAGATCCCAGTAAGCTTCTTTCATGAATCTATCTGTGAGTATTTCAATCACAAAAACAAGAAGGTTTGCAAGAATGAGTGCAAGTGCAATATTTGCCTTTTTAATAATCGCATAAAAAACAGGCAAAAAAATGCAGATAAAACAGAGGAAAAGAATAGGAAGGTTCATTTCTTTCTCTTTGCCAGTTCCATCTTACGGAGTTCTGCCCGCTTGATCTTTCCACTCACAGTTTTGGGTAATTCTCTCACAAATTCAATTTCTCTGGGATACTTATATGGTGCAGTAACCTTCTTTACATGCTCCTGAAGTTCCTTCACAAGTGCTTCAGAGGGTGCATAGCCAGTTTTCAGAATTACAAAAGCCTTCACAATCTGACCACGCAGTTCGTCAGGCACTCCTATGACCGCAGATTCTGCAACAGCTGGATGTTCCTGTAGTGCACTTTCAACCTCAAATGGCCCTATTCTGTAGCCACTGGACTTGATTACATCGTCAGCCCTGCCAACAAACCAGAAATATCCATCCTGATCTTTGTATGCCTTATCTCCTGTGTAATACCAGTCCCCTCTAAAGCAGGATTGTGTCTTTTCCTCGTCTTTCCAGTAACCTTTGAAAATCCCTGGTGGATGTTCTGGCTTTACCTTCACAGCAATATTCCCTTCTTCGCCCACAGGCAAAATGTTCCCATCTTCATCTACAATTTCAATGATGTGTCCAGGCGTTGGTTTTCCCATGGAGCCATATTTTATGGGCATGCACCTGAAATTTGAAAGCAGGGCAACGCTCTCACTCTGTCCATAGTAGTCATAGATGTCCAGTCCAGTAGCATCCTTCCACACCTTGATAACTTCTGGATTGAGGGGTTCCCCTGCACTCACACAGTGCCTTAGACTTGAAAGGTCATATTTCCTGAGATCCTCAAGAATGATCATTCTGAATGCTGTGGGGGGCGCACAAAAAACAGTAGGAGCAAATCTTTCTATTATTCCAAGTACTGTGCTTCCTGAAAATTTCCCTCTGTGGTTGTGCTGCATCACAGTTGCACCCACAATAAACTGTCCAAAGAGCTTGCCCCATGCAGTTTTTGCCCAACCGGTGTCTGCAATCACCCAGATAATGTCATTGGGTTTCAAATCCTGGCAGTATTTTGCGGTAACCGTGTGTCCAATTGCATATGCCTGGGTGTGGAGCACCATCTTTGGATAGGACTCTGTGCCTGATGTGAAATAAATCAGCATTTTGTCATTGATGCTTGTCTCTGGTAGTTCCTCTCTCTCAAGTTTGGGAGAGAGCATTGCTTTCTCGCGTTCCCATGAAACCCAGTCTGGTTCCTCAACACCTATTCCAATTACCTTCTTAAGTGTGGGGCATTTGTTCTGTATTTCTTTGATTTTAGTTGCGTTCTCCCTGTCTGTGACCACATATTCTGCTTCTGCCTTTGAAATCCGGTACTCAAGGTCATGGGATGTGGAAAGCGTGGGTGTGGGTATCACAATCACTCCGAGTTTTATCGCTCCGAGCACTGCGTAATACCATTCTGGTATCTGCGGGAGAATTATCAGAATTTTTTCATCTTTTTTTGCACCAATCTTTCGGAGAAGGTTTGCAAACCTATTTGTCTCCCGATTCAATTCCCAGTATGTGAGTTTATGTGCATCTGTGCCCTCATTGTTCACTGTTATCAATGCAAGTTTGTTTCTGTCTGTTTCAGCCCTTTTTGCAATCACATCAAATCCGAAATTGTATTTCTCTGGCAATTCCCATTTGAACTTTGTGTACTCCTCATCGTAATTTTTCATATTGGGTTCAATCATCTAAACACCTCTGAAAAAGGGAAAGTGAAATGGTATATTTAATTAGCGGTTTTGATGCAGGGCTCAGTAATCCTTATAATCACCAACTTCTTTCAGGGGCTGAGGTAATCAATATGGTAAACATTCCAGATGATTTGCTTTACACAGAAAGCCATGAATGGGCAAAGATTGAGGGAAAAAGAGCCAAAGTTGGCATTACTGACTATGCCCAGGAAGCCCTGACAGAAATTGTGAACATAGATTTTGTGGTTGATGTGGGTGCTGCTGTGAAAAAAGGAAATGCAATCGTGGTGCTTGATTCAGTTAAATCCTCAAACGAGGTTTATGCACCCCTTTCTGGCAAGATTATAGAATTGAACACTAATTTACGCAATGAACTTGAAAAGATTAACAAAGACCCCTATGGAAGTGGCTGGCTGGCAGTAATTGAACTGGAAAATCTGGAAGAAACAAAAACCCTTCTGAATGCAAATGCATACAGGAAAATGATTCAGCAATAATCTACATTTGGTTTACCAAGAAACTCGCTCACAATTTTCATTGCACATACATCTCCACACATTGTGCAGGTTTTTTCCTCGCCAGGTGTCCTGTTTTTCCTGTACTTTTCAGCCTTTTCCCTGTCTATTGCAAGGGCAAACATTCCTTCCCAGTCCAGAGCATATCTTTTTTCACTCATTTTTCTGTCCCATTCCAGTCCTTTTCCCCTTGCAATTTCTGCAGCATGGGCAGCAATTTTTGAGGCGATCAATCCTTCTCTTACATCTTCCACAGTCGGCAAAGCCAGGTGTTCGGATGGGGTAACATAGCAAAGGAAGTCTGCACCAAAATAGCCTGCAAGTGCGCCGCCGATTGCAGCGGTAATATGATCATACCCAGGAGCTACATCAGTTACAAGTGGCCCGAGCACATAGAAGGGTGCGCCCTCAGTCAGATTTTTCTCAATTCTTACATTTGCCTCGATCTGGTTAATTGGCACATGTCCTGGACCCTCCACCATTGCCTGCACACCATGTTCTCTTGCCCTGTGCACCAGTTTGCTGAGTATAATCAGTTCCTGGAACTGGGGGGCATCACTGGCATCTGCAATACAGCCGGGTCTCAAGCCATCACCTAAGCTGAGTGTGAATTCGTATTTTTTTGCGAGTTCCAGCAGATAATCAAAATTTTCATAAAGCGGGTTTTCCTTGCCATTGTGCAGGATCCATGCAACAAGGAAGGCTCCACCTCTGCTCACGACACCAGTAACCCTATCTGTCTGGCGTAGATTTTCTACGCTCTCTTTTGTAACCCCACAGTGCACAGTCATGAAATCAATCCCATCCTTTGCATGGGCTTCAATGCTGTTGAAAATGTCATCTTCATTCATGTTTACAATTGCGCTTTTTCTTGCAGATTCCACGCACACCTGGTATATGGGTACACTACCCATGGGTAATCTACATTTTTTTCTTATTTCCTTCCGAATCGCATTTATATCTCCACCTGTGCTTAAATCCATCAGCGCATCTGCACCATACTTTTCCGCAACTTCAACTTTCGCAAGTTCCTCCTCCAAATTTACATGATCCCTTGATGTCCCGATGTTAACATTTACTTTGATACTCATTCCTTCTCCTATCCCTTTCAAAACATGCTTTGAGAGAGGATTGCATGGAATTACTACCCTGCCAGCAACCACAAGTTTTCTGAGTTTTTCTGGATCAATGTTTTCTTCTTTAGCAACATATAGAATTTCCTCAGTAACTCTGTGCTTTGCTTCTCCAATTAAAGACATGTACCGTACATAACCATCTGAGTAAATAAATCTTTTTTTAACAGCGTGCGGATGCAGGAAAACATGAGTTAATAGGGATTGTGCTGTGGAGCGTAGAAATTTATAGAACAAATCCACACTAACAACTCCTGAAAAGTTTAATATAGTGCAAAATAATACGGGAAATAGATGCGCTTTAGCAAATTGTGGGAGCAACCTTATTTTCATCTTCAGATAAAGGTCACCCAGGAAACACCATGTAAACTCCCGTACTATGGAACAATCATCAGGGGATGGCTTGGTGATGCATTCTACGCTTCAGAAAAAACAAAGATTTTCAAAAATCCAGATATAGATGTGCGTCCTTTTTTTCATTACACAATTTCTAATGGAGAGGCACACTATATAAGTATAATATTTGCAGGAGATGCCACTAGGCTTGCAAGGGAGTTTGTTGAATGCATTTCTGAAAAATGTATTACCCACATTGGAGGCATAAACGCAAAAATAGAAGTGATAAAGCTTGAAGAAAAGAAAATAGAAATACTACCTGCCAGAAAAGTACTGGAAATAAAGTTCGTTTCTCCCACTACAATTGTAGAGAATGGAAAGCTGGCAATCCGTGCTCCCTCATTTCCATTGATTGTTAAAGCCCTTTTGCGTTCTGTAAACCGTTACTCAAAATACTATTTTAAGAAAGCATACCCTCTTCATTCTAAAACTTCACCAGAATGCTGGCATGCAGAAATACAAAATTTTGAGATATATCCGTTTTCCTGGGAGCACCACACTATGGATGGACGAAGGCTATTTATGCGTGGCATCACAGGTACAGTGAATTACAAAGTTGCAAGGGCAACCCATGAACTGATGAAAATCCTCGCGCTTGCACAGGTATTTCAGATAGGGAAATGGCTCTCCTATGGATTTGGAAAGTTAGAGGTGAAATGATGGAAATATTTGTAACAAACTGGTTTACAAAGAAAAAAGAGTATCCATCCAAGGATTGCAACGCCATTAAAGAGAAAATTAAGAGTGAAATGTTGAGCAAGTGTGCAGGTAAACAACTGAAGGAATTCACAAGTGTAGTAGCAGAAGTTCTTAAGGAAACTGAGGATCTGAAGAAGATCCCATCAGATACAAGGCTTCCTGTTTGTTCGCTCTATCACCATCTTTGCACTACATCTGCAGTTGCGGTGTGTCTCGCTATGGATATGGAGGAAGTGGAGATTACAGAAATCAGATTAGCTAGCCTTCTCCATGATATTGGGAAACTTGATGTTTTTGCAAACAATTTAGGATTTAGTGAGCACCCCGAGTACACTGCGAAATTCGTAGAAGACCTGCTTAGGGACGCTAAAATACCTGGATTGGAAATTGGGGGGATCCATAGAATCAAAAATTTGGCTGCAAGGCATCATACACCTAAATACTATGGTAGTTGGAGGGCACAACAACCGCTTGAAAAACTTATTTCTCTTGCAGACACAATTGCTTCAGCTGTAGATAGAACATATGAGGTAAGACTGAAAGATAATATGCTAGAATCTCAAGACAGAATTTTTCCACATGTATTCAGGGGTAGGGGAAAAGAAGAGGTATTGAGGTATGGAGAGGGAGTTTCTACAAATGAGATAGAAAAAGAAAGGATAGGAAAAGAAAGTGTGTTTTTTGACGAAGTGGTGCATGGAGGTCTCACTGGAGAGAGCTACCCATTAGATGAAGAACTCAAGAAAATAAAAATGGGTTTGCTTTTTCTGGACATAATGCAGATTCAGGATTTTATCAAAGAGGCAAAGAAGTTGGATGCACTTACAGGTGGAAGTGTAATAATAGAAGATGTCCAGGAAATTGCCAAAAAGGTCATTGGTAAATCTGTTTGTGCAGAGTGTGTGTTGTATGCTGGTGGAGGGAATGTGCTTGCAGTTCTACCAACAAAAAAACTGAGTGAGATAAAGGAGAGCATCACAGAAAAGATTAAAGGGGAGTATGGAGAATACATAAAATTTGTAATAGTGCATAAAGAATTTGAGTGTAGTAAGTTCATGGACAATTTCCACGAATGTGTGAAGGAACTTCATGAGGAGGCTGAGAGAGAAAAAGGATTACTTGCATCTGAGAGTGAAGTGAGACGGATGAAAAGCAGTGAAATATGTGAGTACTGCCACAAGAGAGGTGGGCAGGCGGTGCAGCAGACAGGAGAGATTTTATGTGAGATCTGCAGGAGGAAGGAGGAGGAAGGGAGGCAATGGTGGGGGGAGGACGAGTTTCATAAATCGCTAATCGCCCTAGGCGTGGGTAATCTCTCAAAGGAACTTGATAATATCGGACAAAATATTGCGGTGCTGATATTTGACGGAAATATGATTGGAAGATTATTCAAAAATACATACACACCTGCAGATTATAAATTCAAAAGTGAAGAATTTGATATGAAAATTAATAGAATTCTAACTGATACTGCAATAGAGAGTGTGAAAGAGAAGAAGGATTTCTTTTTGCATAAAGATAGTAGTGGTGGAAAATACATAGGAATACGGAAAATTTACATTGGTGGAGATGACATTCTTATTGTAATGAATGCAAAGGGTGCCCTCCACTTTGCAACCAAATTCATAGAAAATATTTGTGAAAACTTCACTTTCAAGTTTGGTGAATTCACATATCCAGTTGTCACAATGTCCTGCGGAATTGCCTATGCTCCAAATGATTTTCCAATATACTTTCTCATAGAGAAGGCAGAAGCGTTATTATCCGAGGCTAAGAAAGAATTCAGAAAGAAGACTGTGAAAGAGGCACATGGTTTCTTCAAACTACCAAAAGGAGCAATTGCCCTATCCTGCATTACCTCAAGCATGCCTGTGGAAGAGGATTTCTGCTTTGTACTGGACAATGATAAGGATAAACTTAACCTCATAATGGAATTTGTGGAGCATGCGCAAGATAAGAACTGGAAATCCCTTGTTTCCCAACTCATCAATTTTGAAGATGGCTTTGAAGGCAGGATAAATTTCATAAAATTTCTGTATTCGCACATGGAGAAGGAAAGGGTTAGCAGGTGTGCATCCGAAAGAAGGGTGGAAGTTGTGGAAAAATTGATTAAAGCAACAGAACAGAAGAATGTACTGGAGTATCTTATTCCGATGGTGTGGGGTGAACAGGAATGAATGGAGAAATCTGGAAATTAAAAATTACACTTCTTACTGATTTCAACACCGCTGGTGGAAGGAAAGGTTCCACAATAGGGGTTTTAAAAGACGATAAATTTGTTTACATTCCAGCAACACACATTAAGGGTGTTGTGAGAAGCGAAATTGAAAGATTCGGAAAGGTGGAGATTGCAAACGCACTTTTTGGAAGGGAGACAGCGGAGGAAGGAGAATATGGAGAGCCCAAAATAAAGTTTTTAGATGCCATCTCTCCCAGCAAAAACATAACAGATATGGAACGCTCACATGTCACAATTGCCATAGAATTTCAAAGTGCTGCTGAAAAGGAATTGTTCACTCAAAAAGTGGTACCTGCAGGCACTGAGTTCATAGGTTTTATAATCGTAAGAGGCGAACTTACTGAGGAAGAAAAAAAGGTACTCAGAGGGGGTTTAGTTTCCGCAGGACACTATGGACTTGGAAACAGCAGGAGCAGAGGGCTCGGAAGTGTAAAAATTGAGATGGAGAAAAGTACGATGGAGGAAATAAGAAAAGTCTATCTACAGGGGGATTTTTGAATGGGTGATTGGATAATATCTGGAAAGATTATTGCACTGGAACCGTTACACATTGGCAAGGGGATTTTAATAGGCACATATCAACCAACACTTGAGTACATTCCAGCAAGGGCATTAAGGGGCATGTTAGGAAACTATCTTTATTCCCATAACAGGGAACTTTTTGAAGAATTGGGGTTCAAAACAGAAAATGAAAGGGTTTACTTTAAACCTGGTGTACCAGAGAATTGCATTTATGCACCCGCAGTGTTGCGGGTGTGCAAGAACTGCAATAAAGTGGTGAAAGGTGAGGAGTGCAGTTGTGGACATGAGGCAAAGGCGATGAGTGGGTGGATAGAACGAATTGACGGGATCAAGGATGGGCTGGAAATTAAAAAATGGAAGAGTAAAACTCTTATTAACACAAAATGCCCACTTCAGAAAGAGTGGCATACTTCATACCCTAAAGAAATGATAGCAGGGAAGAAAACACCATACCATGTGGCTGCTATACCTCGGGGAACAAAATTTGATTTCAGAATTGTTGTAGATGAGAAATATAAGGAGAATATAAAGGAGGCACTGGGGGATGCAGGGATTTTCTATGGGGTAGGGGGCATGCGTAGCAGAGGTTATGGAGCAGTTTTATTTGAGTTTCAAAATGAAGAGCCTGTGGAGAAATATATAGAAAAGAGGAAGCAGAGCATTGGTGAGAATGCTTGGTTAGTTGTGAATACGCCAGTTATATTATTAAAAGATGGGAAGAAAACAGAGGTGCGGTTTGGAGAGAGTTTTAAGAATGCGGTTCTGGAATGCGGAAAGAAGCTGCACTCTCCTATAAGTTCTATGGGTATGGAGATGAAAGAGAGGAAGAAGATAAAGAAAGAACTTGTAAGAGGTTGGCGCATTGAGAAAGGCAACAACATTGAGAAAGGCAACAAACTTGACGATTTTTATGAGGCAATTGGTTCTGGGAGTGCAGTTTACTGCAGCATCTCACCGGAACTTGCAGCATGTGCGGAAGTGTATGGTGTTGGATATATGAACAATATTTATGGTGACATTTATTTTCTAAAGGAGGAACAAAAATGAGTAGTATTGCGGAATTGAACTGGATTGCCTGGGAACTTGCACTGGCATTTGTAAGAAAGGACTCAAATGGAAAAATAAGAGCATACTCCAAAAGAATTCTTCAGAAAATATTGGGGACACTCAGTGATAAAAACTACATTGAAGAAATCAAGGATATTGCGGAAAACTATAACCCACCAGATAGGGATAAGGAAAAGGTAAGAGAATTTGTTGAAAATAAGCTTTTGCCAGAACTCAAAAAAATGGATGCAAAAGCAGGTAAAGCACTTATGAAATATATTCTCTGGAATGTGAAAACATTGGAAAATGTGCGTGGGGAGAAGGAGGAGAAGAAGTTGAGAATTATGCTGTGTGCGGAAGGAATTGATGAGAAAAAAATTGAAGAATTTCTGGAAAAATTTTCAAATTTAAAATCGGAGAAAGGTCATGGAATGTATAGAAAGAAAAACAGGAGATGGTAAAAATGGTAGGACTGGGAAAAGAAGAAATAAAATGGGCTGTGCTTGGCGCATGGGACATCATCGTGGAGGGTGTACTAAAAGAAAAAGATAAGAAAATTAGAATGCAGAAGGCAGAGGGGACAGAGAAGACAGAGAATAAATGGAGCTTAGAGTCAAGGAGCAAACTCAAGTCAATTGGGTTGGCGCTTTCTGAGCATGAAGATGCTGCCGCGGGTATGCTTCATTTTGTAAAATATGCAGAATACATGTTACCGAGGAGTGGGATGGACAAAACACTGGAAGAACTTTTAAAGAAGGTGGGAGAACTGCGAAAGAGTGGGCAGAAACCCGAAATACAGAGAGAAATGCTCAGCCATCTTGTTGGATATCTATGCTGGTCTATAGATGCATACTGCCAGATCTTGACGGATACAAAAGCACATGAGAACCCTGAGAATGCAAGAGAACCACTTAAAAATATGTTCTCTGCAGAATTCACAGTATTGGGCATTGATCAACAGGAAAAGATGAAAGATTATGTTGAGAAATTAATAAAATATATAAGAGATAATATAAAGAGGTGAAAGAAATGTTTGAGAAACTGGAAAGAAGAATTGTTGTGAAATACAAGATTAAAACAATAAGTGATTTGCATATAGGCATTGGTGCTCCTACGGTCCCAAATTCTGTGGACCTGCCAGTGATCAAAAATGCAGAAGGAATTCCCATTATACCAGGCTCTAGTTTAAAGGGAGTTCTGAGAGCAGAGATGCAAAAACTGCTAAATACACAGTTTGGCGATAGTGAGATAAAGGTAGATGATAAAGAGGTTAAAAAGGCTGATGTGCATGTGGCTGAACTGTTTGGTGGAGAGATTGTAGATAATAATAAGCTCAGAAGTGTTGCAGGTTCTATTAGGGTGAGAGATGCAAAAACCGAAAGCAAAAAGACAAGAATCCGTGATGGTGTGAAAATAGACATTAACACAAGGAAAGCGGCGGGTGGGGCAAAATTTGAGATTGAGGTTGTACCTGCAGGAACTGTGTTCAATGGTGAGATTTACATTGAGAATCCGGGGCTTGGCAAAAATGGAGAGTATAAATATGGAAAGCTCGGAGCTCTGCTTTCAACAATAAGATTTTTCAATGCTACAACAAGGGCAATAGGAGGGGGTACATCCAGAGGCTTTGGTGAGGTGGAAATAGAGGTGGAGAAAGTGAAAGAGTTTAGGCCAGAGCACTATCTTAATGGGAAAATAGAGGGAGAAGATGTGGGTGAGGATAGGCAGAAAAAAGCAATTGAGGAATGGAAAAACTATGTGTTGGGTGAGGTGAAAAAGGATGGTGTTTGAAAAAATTAATGAAATTTTGAAGATAAGGGGGAACTTAAAGCCAGTCACACCATTGAGAATCGGAGCCCAGATAGCAGAATATTCTACAGCAAGAGCACCGGTGCTTCTATTCTACAATGCCCAGGAGGACAGCTACTACCCATTTATTCCTGGCTCTAGTTTGAAAGGTGTTTTAAGACATGGGTGTGAGAGAATTGCAAATACGCACGGGTTTGGAAAGAAAATTGTGGAGTCTTTATTTGGTGGGGAAGAGCATGGGAGTAAAATTTTAGTGAGAGATGGAGTTTCAAAAAATGCTCTGGTTGAGGAAAGACCGCATTTTGGGAGAGCCGGTGGAAAGGGCAATTTTTTTGAGGAAGAGTATGTATTTTCTGAGAATTTTCAGCTGAGCATTGATATTATAAATCCTGAAAAAGAGGAACTCAAGCTTCTATTCATGTGTCTCATGGAGTTTGATTACTTCAGGTTGCATATTGGTGGCGGCGTTTCCAGAGGTTATGGTTTTGTGAATGTGGAAATCAAAGAGACGAAAAAAGCCACAGTAAAAAACCTTGAAAGTGTGGAAGAAAAAATAGAAGAAGAATATTTGCGGGGTGTAGATCTCAAGTGTGGTAAGAGAGAAAATGGAAAGGGGTTCGGTTACTATGCTTACGCAAATGACGATGATTTGCACGGGTGTATTGTGGTGAAGTTTGAAGTGGAATGCCTCACTAATTTCTGCATGCGAGGAAGTGATGAAAAGATCATTACATGTGCTGGCTATGAGGTGATTCCCGGTTCGACGATTAAAGGTTTTCTGAGACATAATTGGAATGCTAATAAGGTGGATGATATCTTTGGCTCAACAAAAGGGCATGCCTCAAGAATAATAATTTCAGATGCAATTGGAAATAATGGCCCAGTTGAGGCGGGTTATATACCCAAAGGTGATAAGTTGTTGTGCCTGGTTGTGTTTGATAATATGGAAAAGGAGGATATTGAGAAGATTTTGAAATTGTTGTGCAAAAAAGAAGGGGTGAAAATTACTGGGAATACATCTGCATTTAGGAATATTGTAAAGTTTACACCATTAGCTGGCTGGAAATACACGCTAAAGAATCCAAAACAAGATGTTCTGGGTAAAATAAAAGAGGTGATTAAATGAGTAATAAGAAGGTTGAGCAGTGGAGAGAGCTTATGAAGGCAGGAAAGAAAGAAGAGGGGGATAAGTTAAAAAAGGAGATTTTTGAAGATACAAAGCAGCGATTCAGGGAGAAAAAAGAAAAATATGATATTGAAATACTTACTGTTGGAAACACTGCGGAACCCCTTATACTTTCAATTCTTGCACTGAAACCTGATGAATGTGTTTTTATCTGTACACCAGAATCAAGAAAGACCGTGGATGCGGTTTGCAAATCTTGTAATCTTAACCCGAGTGCAATTATAATAGAGGAAATCCAATCAAGGGTGAATGCAGAAGATGTTTACGAGAGGATAAACAAACACTATACTCCACACAAAAAAATCTGTATAGACATAACTGGTGGCACAAAGGCAATGGTTGGGGGCGCTGCAATTGCAGGTGCAATACTACGATTACCTGTTTTCTATGTAAATGTACAGCGGGAATTTAATACGGAATTACCATATAGTGAGGAACTTGTGCAACTGAAAGATCCGCTGGATATATTCATGCCAGTTGAGGACGAAATTGCAAGGAAAATGTTTGATGCATGCGCGTATTCAGGTGCTGTTGAACTTTTTGGAGAATGTATAGGGAAGGTAAAGAATGCTAGGAGGCGGGCAGAGTTTGAAGTAAAGAAAGATATTGCAAATGCGTATATGCTCTGGGATAGGTTTGATTATTTGGGAGCATGGAAATCTCTCAAGGGGGCATTAGAGAAAATTGAAAGATTTAAGGATTTGAAATGTATAAAAAATAGTTGTTTGGATATGATTAGAAAACAGAGAGATGTGGTAAAAATGATTGGTTATGAGTGGAACGAGAGTGTTGGAGAAAAACTGAAAAAAGAGGAGATTGGATTTTTGTTGATTGTAGATATGTTTTTGAATGCGGAAAGGAGAGCAAGAGAAGAGCAGTATTCTGACGGGATAATACGGCTGTACAGGACACTAGAGTTAATAGCACAGCTTGAGCTTGTAAAGCATGGAGTAGTTCCTGATGCTGTAGATGATAGGGTGCGCGAGAGGTATGCGAAAAAATTCAGGGAGACAACAAGAGCGCTGGGAGCAGAGAGGGAAATTCCTAAGAAAGTTTCACTTTTGGATGCAGTCATTCTGCTTTACTGTATGTGGGAGGATAATGTGCATTCTGTATTTTTTGTGTCATTCCCAGGAATAGGGGATTTAGCGGATTTTCAGAAGATGCTCGGGCCAAGAAATACATCCATCGTAGTGCATGGAATGAGATTACCTGGTAAATCGGATTATGAAAACCTAAGAGGCAATGTATACCAATACATAGAAAAATTGATTGGTGAGCAAAAGTTAAAGGAATTGGAAAGTGTGCTCAGACACAGAAGCGCTAGTGAGTTGTTTGATTGAAGAGCGGTCGCAATTTACGCAGAGCGAAGAGAGAAAATCTAGAGCAGGTGATAATCACAGGAGAATTCTCCATGCTGTCGGTCTGAATCTCCGCATACCCCTTTTGGACGAAGCCCCTCCAGTGCTGTTTATCTGAATCTAAAATGGCACACCGTAAGTTGTCTTTCTGTATGTTGTCGTGGATCTTTAAATAGGAGAAACATTATTATAGATCCCCGACATTTGCAGGAATGAATTTGCGTTTAAACCCACTAAAAACGCAAAAACAACCCGTGTATAACCCGCAATAGAAGGGTGTGGCAACATATCTTTTTTGTCCTTCTGGACTATTGATTCCTCAGTATAACCCGCAATAGAAGGGTGTGGCAACTTGTTATAAGCCTAATCCAAAAA